>JAEZAI010000001.1 GCA_023427825.1 Actinomycetes bacterium | reverse complement strand
GTCCCCCGAAGAGTCAGTCCCCCGAAGAGTCAGACCCCCCGAAGAGTCAGTGCGCGGTGACCCGCCGGCGGGCAAGCTGTTGCACATGCCGTTGCACCGCCGCTCCGACGTCGACGAACTGGCCGACGCCATCTCCAGGCTCTCCCGCGAGATCAGCCGCTACGAGTTCCCCCGGGAGACGACCGACCGCCGGATGGTGGAGGAGATCGTCCAGCGGGAGATCGAGCTCGACGGCAACGCCCACCAGAACCTGGCCACGTTCTGCACCACGTGGGAGACCGAGCAGGTCATGGCGTTGATGGCGGCGTGCATCAACAAGAACCTGATCGACAAGGACGAGTACCCGACGGCGGCCGAGATCGAGCGCCGCTGCGTGCACATGCTCGCCGACCTCTGGAACGCCCCCGACACGCACGACGCGATCGGCACGTCAGCCATCGGTTCGTCCGAGGCCTGCATGCTCGCCGGCATGGCCATGCACCGCCGCTGGCGCAACCGGCGTCGGGCCGAGGGCAAGCCCACGGACTCCCCCACCCGGGTGTGCGGGCCCGTGCAGGTGGTGTGGCACAAGTTCGCCCGGTACTGGGACATCGAGCTGCGCGAGATCGGCATGGCCGAGGGTCGCTACGGCCTCACGCCCGAGACGGTGCTCGAGCAGATCGACGAGAACACGATCGGCGTGGTGCCCACCCTCGGCGTGACCTACACGGGCATCTACGAGCCGGTCGCCGAGCTGGCCGCCGCGCTCGACGACCTGCAGGCGCGCACCGGCCAGGACGTCGACATCCACGTGGACGCCGCGAGCGGCGGGTTCACCGCCCCGTTCCTGGCCTCCGATCTGGTGTGGGACTTCCGCCTGCCGCGCGTGAAGTCGATCAGCTCGTCGGGCCACAAGTTCGGGCTGGCGCCGCTGGGCGTGGGGTGGGTCCTCTTCCGCGACGCGGCGGAGCTGCCCGAGGAGCTGATCTTCCACGTCACGTACCTGGGCGGCGACATGCCGACCTTCCAGATCAACTTCTCCCGCCCCGCGGGCCAGATCATCGCCCAGTACGCGGGGTTCCTCCGCCTGGGTCGCGATGGCTACGCCTCGGCGCACGGCAAGAGCTACCAGACGGCCCAGCACCTGGCCGAGCACCTGCCCAAGGTGGGCCCGCTCGAGATCATCTACGACGGCGCCCCGGCGACCGGCATCCCGGCGGTGACGTGGAAGCTGCGCGACGACGCGAACGTGACCTGGACGCTGTACGAGCTCGCCGACCGCCTCCGCACCCGCGGGTGGCAGGTCCCGGCGTACCCGCTGACCGGCGACCTGTCGGGCCAGGTCGTCCAGCGGGCGCTGATCCGCCTGGAGATCTCGACCGACGAGATCAACGCCCTGCTCGTCGACATGAAGGAGGCGGTGGAGTTCCTGGAGCGCCACCCCGTCACCGTGCCGATGAGCCAGGAGGAGGGCACCTCCTTCTCGCACTGAGCCGGGCCGGCGGCTCCGGCTGCGCCACCCGTCGCGCCGCCCGCCGAACATGTGCGGGAGACGCCCGCCACGGGCGCCAGCCACACACGATGCGGGCCGCCCGCCGATCTTGTGCGGGAGACGCCCGCCACGGGCGCCAGCCACACACGTCCTGCGACACGCTCTGGGGCCGGGATGGCGGACGATCAGGCCGTTCTGAGCCCTCGTTCAGCGGATCGCGCAGTGTGCGCTCAGGGGGGACCGGTCCCCGTGGAGCACTGTCACACCCCCTCCGCATACTGGTTCACATGACGACGCAGCTCACCCTCATCTCGGTCCCGGCGACCCCCGCCCGGCAGGATGCCGGCGACGCTGCGGACGCGCCCACCACCGACACCACGACGGACGCCACCCCGTCCCGCCCGGTCACCGTCCTGCCGGTCCCCGGCACCGCTGCGGCACACCGCCGCTCGGTCGACCACCAGGGCTGGCTGGACCGTCGGACCATCTCCACCGGCCGCAAGGGCATCGCCGCCGCCCGGGCCGCGCTGGCCAGCGCCAACCAGCGCGTGGCGGACCGCCAGGCGCAGGAAGAGGCGGATCGGAAGGCCGAGCTGGCCCGCCAGGCCAGCGGCCTCGCCCGACGCGGCAGCCACGCAGCCTGAACCGTCGGCGATCGCTCCCGTCGCCACCGCCTCCGGGAGCCTCCGACGGGATGCCCGTCGTCGAGATCCGTAGGATGCCGACATGTCCGAAGTCGTGATCGTCGATGCCGTCCGCACACCGATCGGCCGCCGCAACGGTGGCCTGTCGAGCGTCCACCCCGCCGAGCTCCTCGGCCTGGTCCAGTCCGCCCTGTTCGAGCGCACCGGGGTCGACCCGGCCGAGGTCGACCAGGTCGTCGGTGGCTGTGTGAGCCAGGTCGGCGAGCAGTCGTTCAACATCGCCCGCACCGCGTGGCTCGCCGCCGGCCTCCCGCTCGAGGTGGCGGCCACCACGATCGACACGCAGTGCGGGTCGTCGCAGCAGGCGACCAACCTCGCCACCGCGCTGGTCGGATCGGGCGTTGCCGACGTCGCGGTCGCCTGCGGCGTCGAGTCCATGAGCCGCATCCCGATCGGCTCGAACTCCAACAAGAAGCTGGGGCTCGGCGTGCCGATCCCCAGGACGTACTTCGGCCGCTACGAGTTCACCTCGCAGTTCGAGGGTGCCGAGCGCATCGCGGACAAGTGGGGCGTCACCCGCGCCGACTGCGACGAGTTCGGTCTGCGCAGTCAGCAGCTCGCCGCCCAGGCCTGGGCCGAGGACCGCTTCGCCGGCCAGTACATCCCGGTGACCGCTCCCGACCTGGACGAGGAGCGCAACCCGCTCGAGACCACCCACGGGGTCGACCGCGACGAGGGCCTCCGGGAGACCACGCTCGAGAAGCTCGCCACGCTCAAGCCGGTGGCTCGCGAGGACGGCGTCCACACCGCCGGCTCTGCGTCGCAGATCTCCGACGGCGCGGCGGGCCTGCTCCTGATGACCGCCGAGAAGGCGGCCGCGCTCGGCCTGACACCGCGGGCCCGCATCGTCGACACCTGCCTCGTCGGCGTCGACCCGGTGCTCATGCTCACCGGCCCGATCGACGCCACGCGGCTCCTCTTGGAGCGCACCGGCCGCAGCATCGGCGACATCGACCTGTTCGAGATCAACGAGGCGTTCGCCTCGGTCGTGCTGGCGTGGTCCAAGGAGGTCGGCGCCGACATGGACAAGACGAACGTCAACGGCGGGGCCATTGCGCTCGGCCACCCGCTCGGCGGCACGGGCGCCTTCCTGATCACCAAGGCGCTGTACGAGCTCGAGCGGACCGATCAGCAGACGGCGCTCATCTCCATGTGCTGCGGCGGCGGGCTGGGCACCGGCACGATCATCGAGCGGATCTGAGGTGACGCACCCGGGCGCGGCCACGCGCAACGCCCGCCCGGGTGCCCTCTTCCTGTCCGTCGTCTCCCTCGTCCTGGCGTGCGCCGCACTCGTCGCCTGCGGCTCCGGCACCGACGACGCGGCAGCCGCGAGCGACGCGGTCGAGGCGAACGCCACGGTCGTGCGGGTGGTCGACGGCGACACGCTCGTCGCGGACGTCGGCGGTGCCGAGGAGCGGGTCCGCCTGATCGGCATCGACACGCCCGAGAGCGTCAAGCAGGGCTCGCCGGTCGAGTGCTTCGGCAAGGAGGCGTCGCAGCGCACCAAGGAACTGCTGCCCGACGGCACCCGCATCCGACTGGTGCTCGACGTGGAGAAGCGGGACCGCTACGAGCGGCTGCTCGCCTACGTCTACCGGGCGTCCGACGGTCTGTTCGTCAACCTGGCGCTCGCCGCCGACGGCTACGCCGGACTGCTGACCTACCCGCCGAACGTCGCCCACACCGACGACTTCCGGAAAGCCGTCGCCGACGCCCGTGCCGCCGGCACCGGCCTCTGGGCCGCCTGCGCCGACGACCCGCCCGTCGACCACTGACCACC
>JAEZAI010000084.1 GCA_023427825.1 Actinomycetes bacterium | reverse complement strand
CCACGACGCCACGCACGTGAGCTCGTCGGCGACGTCGCGGTCCACCGGCACGCCGTGCTGCGGCGGCGCCTCGGGCTGCATCTCGACCGGGCGGGCGACCGGCGCGAGCTGCTGGGGCCGGTCGGCCGGCCACATCTGCCAGAGCACCCCGCGCCGGAGCTCTGCCACCTCGCCCGAGTCGACCTCCACCAGCAGGCGCTCGCACTCGAGGAGCTGGCCGATGCGGCGCTGACGCTCGAGTGCGTTCACCAGCGCAGCCAGGCGGTCGCGGGCCGCGGCCGCCTCCTCGAAGCGCTCGTCCGCAGCCATGCGGTCCATGCGCTCGCGGAGCGGCACGAGCAGGAGCTCGGGGCGGGTGGTGAGGCCCTCGACCACCGTGCGGACGTGGGCGGCGTAGTCCTGGGCGCTGACGTCGCCGGCGCACGGGCACACCGACACGCCCAGCTGGGCCGCCGCGCACGGTGCGGACCGGGACGGGGTGACCTCCCCCTTGCGCATCCGCACGGGTTGGGTGCAGCGGCGCAGCGGCACCACGGTCTCGATGGCCTCGGCCACCGCCCGCGCCTGGTTGGTGGAGCGCAGGGGTCCCAGGTAGAGCCCGCCGTCGTCCCGGATCGCCCGCACGACCGACAGGCGCGGGAACGCCTCGCCGAGCGTGAGCTTGAGGTAGGGGTAGCGGCGCCAGCGGGTGCCGTGGGAGTTGAACCGCGGCTCCAGGGCGCGGATCAGGCGCGCCTCGAGCACGGACGCCTCGAGTGTGGAGGGGCACACCTTATGGTCGATGCGAGCGGTCTCCCGCAGCAGCGAACCGATCTTCCGGCGCTCGTCGGTGGAGAAGTAGCTGCGCACGCGGGTGCGCAGGTTGGTGGCCTTGCCCACGTAGAGGACCCGACCGTCCCGCGCCCGGAACAGGTACACGCCCGGGCGGCGTGGGAGACGCTCGGTGAGCCGCAGCTTGTCCGACTGCGGGTGTCCGGCCATGGTCGGCAGCCCCACCAGGTCGTCCAGGCCGGTGACCCCGAGCGAGCCGGCGCGCTCGAGCAGCACGTGGAGGAGGTCCGCGGTGGCCAGCGCGTCGTCGAGCGCGCGGTGGCTGGGCTGGTGCGACAGCCGGAGCCGGTCGGCCAGCGTGCCGAGCCGGCAGTCGGGCACCTCGTCGCGGACCAGCCGGCGGGCCAGCGCGACGGTGTCGACCGTGGGGCCGGTGAGCGGCGGGCGAGCGTCGCGCTCGAGCGCGGCCTGCAGGAACCCGACGTCGAAGCGCACGTTGTGGCCCACGACCACGGCGTCGCCCATGAACTCGAGCAGGCTCGGGAGCACGGTCTCGATGCGCGGGGCCCGGGCGACCATCGACTGCGTGATGCCGGTGAGCACGGTGATCGTCGGCGGGATGGCACGGCCCGGATCGACGAGCGTCTGGAAGGTCCCGAGCACCTCGCCGCCCCGGACCTTGACCGCGCCGACCTCGGTGATCGTGTCCGTACCGGGGGAGCCCCCGGTGGTCTCCAGGTCGACCACCACGAACGTGGTGTCCACCAGCGGCGCGCCCAGGTCGTCCAGACTTGCCTGGCGGAACCGCTCGGCCCGCCGCTCCCGCACCTCGCCCGATCCGCTCATCGGTGGCAGTCTGGTCGAACATGTGTTCGATCGTCAACGGATGTGGGGATCCGTCGTGCGGGTAGTCTCGACCCCGATGTCGACCGACGCCGTGACCCGCTACCGCTGCACGTCCTGCGGCAACCTGACCCGCTTCGACGTGACCACGACGCGCCGGACCCGGGCCTTCCACCACTACACCGTGGGCGGTGAGCTCGAGGTCGAGGACGTGACCGTCCTCGCCGAGGACCTGGAGGCCGTCGAGTGCCGGTGGTGCGGCCCCGCCGGGGTGGTCGTGGAGATCGACGCCGAGGCAGCGGCGGAACTGGACGAGGGAGACCTCGCGCCCGACTCGGCGCCCGCCCAGGAGGGCTGAGCGGTCGACGCCGAGCTCGCCCTCCTGGCGGACGTCGGCGAACTCGCACTCGTCGTCGCGCGGCGCGACGCCGGCACCCCCGACGCCCCACCGCCGCCCGGATCGCTGCGGCCGCTGCTGCGGTTCCGCGGGCGGTTGAGCACGCGAGCGCTCACGACGCTGACCAGGACGCTCGACGCGGACGACGCGTTCCGCTCCCGCGTCGCCGAGGGCACCGACGAGGACGCGATCGGGCGCGCCGGCTGGCTCTTCCTGCACCGCCCCGACGGCTGGCGCGAGGAGCTCGACCTGCTGGTGGCCGCCGAGGCGGAGCGGCTGGAGCGCGACCGGTTCGAGGCCGACGAGCGAGCCGCCGGTCGCCGGGCACAGCAGCTGGAGCAGGCGACCGACGAGCTGCGCTCCCGACTGGCGGCCGCCGCCGAGGACGTCGCGCGGGCCGAGCAGGACCTGGAAGCCGAGAGGGTGCGACGGCGGGCGGCGGAGGGCACGGTGACGGACCTGCAGCGCCGGCTCGACCCGGCGGTCGACGATCGGGACCGAGCGGTGGCCGACATGGCCAC
>JAEZAI010000557.1 GCA_023427825.1 Actinomycetes bacterium | reverse complement strand
CATGGCCGCCGGCCCGGTTGGCAGGGCGTAGAACGGTGGCCCCGGGGGCCTGCCCAGCAGGTCGAGCGCCCGCCGCCGCCACCCGACGTCCATCCGGAACGTCATCACCCGGTTCACCAGGTCGTAGCGGGGTGCGATCGTGTCGAACAGCGCCTGCACCGAGGCGGTCTTGTCGGCGCCGGTCGGGAGCGGCTCGTCCGCCCGGGGGATCAGCGCGGCCCGGTCGGGTCCGCGGCGTGCGTCGGGGGTGGGGGAGGCCATCGGTCCGCAGGCTACGTTCCCGGCAGCAACCCCCGCGAGACGAGGACCCGCCGTGCCGCCTCGGCATCGGTGAACACCTCGGCGTCCCACCCGACGGCCCGGGCGGCGTCCACGTTCGCTGCCGAGTCGTCGAAGAACAGCGCCTGCTCCGGCTCGAACCCGAAGCGCTCCTCGCACCGCCGGAAGATCTCGGCGTCCGGCTTGCAGATGCGCTCCTCGCCCGAGATCACGACACCCTCCAGCAGCCCGATCGCCCGGACGTCCTCGGGGATGCCGACGAAGCACACCGCCGACCAGTTGGACAACCCCACGTTGCGGACGCTGCGCGCCAACAGCTCCTCGATCAGCGCCTCGACCGCCGGGTCGGCCGGACCGAGCGAGTGGCGGAAGTGCTCCACGTAGCCCTCGACCACCCAGCCGTGTCCCGGGTGGCGCTCCTCGACGATCGCCACCACCTCGTGGAGCGGATCGCCGCGGTCGAGGTGGACGTTGGTCGCCAGGTCGCACACCTCGGCCGCCAGTCGCTCCACCTCGGCCTCGTCCTCGACGAACCGGGCCAGCGCGCCGCGCCGGTCCCACGGGATGACGACGTTGCCGAGGTCCCACACGACCACCCGGTCGTCGCCGTCGCTCATCCCGGGGCGACCGCCTGGTCTCCCTCACCCGCGACCGCCTGGTCTCCCTCACCCGCGACCGCCTGGTCTCCCTCACCCGCGACCGCCTGGTCGCGAGCCCAGCGGTAGTCGGCCTTGCCCGACGGCGACCGCTGCAGCACCCCGCGCCGCACGATCGCCTTGGGGAGCTTGTAGCGGGCGATGTGGCGGCCCGCCTCCTCGAGCAGGTCGTCGTCGCTCACCTCGGCGCCGTCGGCCAGCGCGACGACCGCGACCACCTCGTTGCCCCAGCGGTCCGACGGCCGGCCCGCCACCACGCAGTCGCGGACCACGGGGTGGCGCAGGATCGCCTGCTCGACCTCCTCGGCGAAGATCTTCTCGCCACCGGAGTTGATCGTCACCGAGTCGCGCCCGAACAGCTCCAGGCGCCCGTCCGCCGTCAGCCGCGCCCGGTCGCCGGGGACGGCGTAGCGCACGCCGTCGATCACGGGGAACGTCCGAGCCGTCTTGGCCTCGTCGCCCAGGTAGCCGAGCGGCACGCGACCCGACTGGCCGAGCCAGCCAATCTCCACGTGGCCGGCCTCGAGCACCCTCGACAGGTCCTCGGAGAGGATGCACATCCCCGGTCCGGGGGTGAAGTCCCCCGTCGACGCCTCCTGACCGGCGGCGGTCAGCTGCGTCCCCTGCTGCCCGGTCTCCGACGCGCCCAGGCCGTCCATGACGATGATCGACGGCAACGCCGCCAGCATCCGCGCCTTCACGCCCGGCGACAGCGCCGCGCCCCCGGACGCGATCGCCAGCACGGAGCTCAGATCGGGCTCGCCCTTCTCGACCGCGGCCTCGATGCCGTCGACCAGCGGGCGCCCGAACGCGTCGCCGACGATCAGCACGGCGTTGACGCCCTCGGACGCGACCGTCTCGAGCAGGTCGTCCACGTCCAGGTGGTCGGTGACCGACGGGAGCACGATCGTGTTGCCGTTGGTGAAGAAGTTGAACGCGACCCAGTGCGCGGCGCCGTGCATGAACGGCGGACCCGGCAGGAGCTTGGAGCCGCCCGACGGCGCCGTCTCCGCGATCTGCTCGTACGACGCCCACTCCTGCTGGTCGCCCTGGCGACGACCGCCCATGGCCGCCACGAAGATGTCGGCCTGGCGCCACATGACGCCCTTGGGCATGCCCGTCGTGCCGCCCGTGTAGAGGATGTAGAGGTCGTCGGGCGACCAGGAGGCCACGACGTCGGGGGGCAGCTCGGTCGGCTGCTCGGCCAGCGCGTCCTCCAACCAGACGGCGCCCGGCAGCAGCTCGTTGCCGGAGTCGTCGGGCACCTGGAACAGCACGTCGAGGGCGTCGAGCCGGTCGCGGACCTCGGCGAGCGTGGGCGCGAACGCCGAGTGGTAGACGATCGCCCGGGCGGCGGAGTCCCGGAGCAGGTACTCCAGCTCCTCGGCCACGTAGCGGTAGTTCACGTTGAACGGGACCGTCCGGGCCTTGTAGGCGCCGAGCATCCCCTCCACGTACTCCGGGCAGTTGTGCAGGTAGAGCGCCACGTGGTCCTGGCCGGACTCGTGGGACGCGAGCTCGCTCCGGGGCGTGACCTCGCCCAGTCCGCGTGCCATCAGCGCGTTCGCCAGCCGGCGCGTCCGGTCGCCGACCTGCCGGTAGGTCCGACGGTCGACGCTGCCGTCGGTCCTTCGCGTCACGATGCAGTCGCGGTCGGGCACCGCCCGCTCCACGGCCTCGTGCACCGCGGCCAGGTTGAACTCGGTCCCGCTGGGGGCGTCCTGCCCCACCTCGTCGTCCACTCGAACCCCCCGGTGTCGATCGTCGCCGATCGTACGGGCGGGGGAGCGGGCCGGTCGAAAGGATCGCCGGGTGCCCCGATCCAGCCCGGAGTCAGGCCCCGCAGCGCGTGCCGTCGGCGGGGAGGACCAGGTCGGTCACGTACGCGACGACGAGCTCGGTCACGCACGCGTCCACGCCGTACGCGGTGTGACCGGCGATGTCGGCGACGACGAGCACGCCGGAGGACAGCTGCGCCGCGACCGACTCGGCGTTGGCGAGCGGCGTGGCGGGGTCGCCGGTGTTGCCGATGACCAGGATCGGCGGGGCGCCGGGCGCCCGCAGCGGCGCCGGCACGGGGTCGGAGCGCACGGGCCACGTCGCGCACGGGAGCAGCTCGTTGGCGACCGAGCCGCCGAATCGTGGCGACCGTGCCCGGGCCTCGTCGGAGAACCGCTGCCACTCGGCGGGGGTGGCGGGCGGGGGCGGGGGGCGGCCCCCCCCGCCGGCGGAGGCGCCGGAG
>JAEZAI010000359.1 GCA_023427825.1 Actinomycetes bacterium | reverse complement strand
GCGGGGGGGGCCGCCCCGCTCCCCCCCCGGCCGGCCCCCCGCTCGGGAGAACGTACGCAGACCGGCCCGGCCCTGTCACCGGGGACCGGTCCCCGTTGACTCCGCGCACCGGCGGCCGGGATGGTGAGGGGCTCAGCCCTTGAAGCGGCTGGCGAACCCGATGCGCATGGCCGGGCGGAAGCACTGCTCGGTCACCGCGTAGCAGGACCCCAGCAGCCGGTCGATCACCTCGCCGTCGACCCACACCGCCGGCACCTCGCCCATCACGTAGATGGCGTCCTCGTCGCCGATGGCGAACGTGAGATCGGGCAGCTTGAGGTTCCGGCGCAGCAGGTGCTCGTACAGCTCCGCCGCGTTCCCCTCGGGGGCGGGCATGAGGTACGTCTCGACGTGCAGGTTCCGCTGGCGGAGCAGGAACCAGATGGAGAACACCGACTTCTCCTCGCCCCGGACCCGCACGAACCACCGGCGCTCACCGGTCAGGTCGTCGCGCTCGACCGCCTCGACCACCGGGTTGTCGGCGAGCTGCTCGGCCAGCCAGCCGTCGATGCGCGCCTCGAGCTCGTCGAGCTCGTCCGCAGTGAGTGGGCGCTCGGCGCCGATCACGGACACGCCACCGGCGTGCGGGCGGCCAGGTCGGCGTACAGCCTGCGGAGGCGCCCGGCGGTGGTCGACCACGAGTACCGGCGCGCGTCGGCGGCCGCGTCGGCGCCCATCCACGCCGCCTTCTCGGGCTCGTCGAGCAGCCGGTCGATCGCACGGGCCCAGGCGGCGGGGTCGCGGTCCTCGACCAGCAGCCCCGTCACGCCGTCGTCTACCAGCGTGCGCAACCCGCCCACCGCGGAGGCCACGACCGGCACGCCGCACGCGGCGGCCTCGAGCGCCACCAGACCGAACGACTCGGAGCGGCTCGGCACGACCACCACGTCGGCCGCCCGGTACCAGGTGGACAGCATGTGGTGGGGCTGCGGCTCGATGAACGTCACGCGGTCGCCCAGGCCGAGCTCGGCGATCAGGCCCATGACCCGGGCCAGCTCGGCAGGGCCCTCGGCGCCGCTCGGACCGCCGACGACCACCAGGCGGGTGGAGCGGTCGCGGAGCCGGGCCAGCGCCTCGACGGCCACGGTCAGACCCTTCAACGGCTGGATGCGCCCGACGAACAGGAGCGTGGGCCGGTCGTCGAGGCCCAGCGCCGTGCGGGCGCCGGCCCGGTCGCCGGGCGAGAAGAAGGCGTGGTCGACGCCCGACGGGACGAGCTCGAGGCGCTCGGGCGGGGCGCCGTACAGCTGTCTCAGCTGGTCGGCCTCGACCGGGTTGGACGCACAGATCGCGTCGCAGCAGCCGATGATCCGTGCCTCGGCCTCCTCGCGCGCCCGCGGCTCCAGGTCGCCCGCCTCGGCCTTCACCCGCGCCAGCGTGTGGAAGGTGGCGACGAGCGGCAGCTCGAGACGGTGCTTGAGGTCGTGGGCCGACACGGCCGACAGCCAGTAGTTGGCGTGCAGCGCCTGGACCGGCGACACGGCCAGGTCGGCGGCCACGCCCTCGGTGAACTCGTCGACGACCGCCGGCAGGTCCTCCTTGGCGAGCCGGGACGGGCCGGCCGGCACGTGCACCACCTCGAAGCCGGGCTCCACCGGGACCCGCTCGGGGAGGTCGTCGGCCCAGCGGCGCACGTACACCCGGACGTCGACGCCGGCCTGGGCGAGGGACGCCGACAGCTCACGCACGTACACGTTCATGCCGCCGGAGTCCCCGGTGCCGGGCTGCACCAGCGGCGAGGTGTGCATGGAGACGACGGCGACGGAACCCACGGTCAGATCAACTCACTCCGGCCGGGACCATTCCCGCCGGTCGACACGGATCGTAGGAGTCCTCAGGAACCGACGGCGACGTCGGGCGCGTCGTGCGCCGGATCGTCGTCGGGCCCGGCGACGGAGGTCGCGGTCGCCTCGTCGGAGCCGCTGTCGACGCCCTCCGCGTCCAGCGCATCGAGCTCGTTCTCGCGCCGGAACGACTGGTAGATGCGCACGAGGGTCTTCTTCTGCTCCTCGGTGATCGACGGATCCCGCCGGATCTCGGCGATCGGGTCGACCCGTTCCGCGGGCTCGTCGAGGATGCCCGCCCGCACGTAGAGGGTCTCGCTCGAGATCTCGAGCGCACGAGCGATCTGCTGCAGGATCTCGGCCGACGGACGGCGCAGTCCCCGCTCGATCTGCGAGAGGTACGGGTTGGAGACACCCGCCGCCTCGGACAGCTTCCGCAGCGACATCTGCCCGACGTTGCGCTGCTCGCGGATGAACTCCCCCAGGTCGCGCCAGCGGCGGTCGAGGTCGTCCTTCATGGTCTCCGAGGGTATCGCGACAGCCGCGAACGGAGCATTCGCGGCTGCAAGCGCGCTCAGCTCCGGACGGGCCGGGCCGGGCGGCTCAGCGCAGGAGGTCGTCGACCGAGGCGCCCGCCTGGTAGCGGGCCACGATCTCGTCCTGGACCCGGTCCATGCGGGCGTGCACCTCGCGCCGGGCGGTCGAGACGTCGCGCTCGAGCTCGGCGAGCGCACCCATGGCCGCGAGCAGGTCGGTCTCGGGCACCGACGCCAGATCCGCGAGCATGGACGGCCCGAGCAGCTTGTCGGCCTCCGCGACGATGTCGTCGGCCCACGCCGGCGGGTCGAGGTCCTGTCCGGGCCGGGGGAGGCCCGGACCGCGGGTGTGCGAGGCCAGCGCGGCGGGGAGCCGGTGGACGAGATCGGTGTCGGGGTCCTGGTCGGCCCGGCGCTCGAGCTCCACGGCGACCGTGTCGAGGCGGCCCTGGACGATCCGCCGCGCGTACGACAGGCCGTTCTCCACGGCCTGGTAGTCCTCGCGCACCGCCCGCAGCTCGGCCAGGGAGCACCCGGCCAGCTCCCCGGGTTCCTCGAAGTTGATCAGCTGCTCGACGGTGATGTCCTGCACACCGGCAGGCTACCGAGCCCGCTCCCGTTCGCGGCCGACGACCGCGGACCGGGGCCGGTCAGGCGAGCACCCAGGCGGCGGCCAGGAACACCGGTGCCGACAGCACGTAGGTGTCCAGGCGCCGTACCGCCCGGCACGGCGAATCGACCGCCGGCAGCAGGGCGGAGGTCACCCACTGGCCCACCGGGCACGCCAGCGCGCACAGCCCGCCCACGACGGCCGCGCTGGCGGGATCGAACGGAGGCGCGTGGAACATCGCCATGGTGAAGGTGACCGCCAGCACGCCGATGATGCCGGTGACCGGCCCCTCGGCGAGGCTCGACGAGTCCGCCCCGCCGATGAAGCAGCCTGCGTCGTACAGCGACACGGCGGCCACCAGGAACAGCCCCGCCCACAGGTGGGCGCCGACGACCAGCACCACCGCGGCGGCGGGCACGGTGGGCAGCAGCACGGCGACCGCCAGCGCTCCCGCCTCGCCCGAGCTCAGGCCGGCGGCGCCGGTGCGACCCGCCAGCTGCACGATCACCAGGCCGACGAGCACGAGCAGCAGCACGGCGCCGGCGAACCCCGTGCCGAGCGCCGCCGCCGCCGGCGTGAGCACGGTGAGCACTGCGGCCACGCCGACGATCCCGGCGGACGGACGGGCCTCGGGATCGGGCGACGAGCGGTCGCCGGCGAACGGCCACCACACCACCAGGAGCTCCCGGGCCGCCAGGGCGGCGACCAGGCCCCAGAGCACCGCGCTCGGCCACCGGCCCGCAGTGACCGCAGCGAGGGCGAGGAAGAACCAGAGGATGCCCAGCCGCACCTTGGGCCCGTCGCTCGACGGACGGACCGCCAGGCGGGCCATGCCCGTCTGCGTGGCGGTCGATGCGCCCTTGCGCCGGGC
>JAEZAI010000346.1 GCA_023427825.1 Actinomycetes bacterium | reverse complement strand
CCGCTCCGTGCCGGCGACGTGATCCTCATGCACTTCAAGCCCGACCTGGGTCTGAAGCTCGAGTTCGTGCTCGCGCAGATCCAGGCGGCCGGGCTCCGTCCCGCCCGACTGGCCGACTACCTTGCGTCCGCTCCGCCGGCGCCGCCGAGCCCACCGCCCGAGACGACGGTGCCCGCCCCGCCCGCGCCCGACACCACGATCCCTCCCCCGCCCGGATGACCCAGCGCACGCAGCCGTCCGTGCGCCCCAGCCCCGCCGAGCTGCTCGATCAAGTGGTCGCGTCCCTGCCCTCGGGCGAGGATCGTCCGCAGCAGCGCCAGATGGCGGACGCGGTCATGGAGGCGTTCGAGTCGGGATCGCACCTGGCCGTCCAGGGCCCCACGGGGGTCGGCAAGTCCGTGGCCTACCTGCTCCCTGCGGTGGCCCGCGCCCTGGCCGGGCACCGGACCGTGGTGGTGACGTCCTCCAAGGCGCTGCAGGACCAGCTCGGCGGCATCGACCTGCCGTTCCTCGAGCGCGTGCTGGACGTCCCGGTGCGCCACGCCGTGCTGAAGGGCCGGTCCAACTACGTGTGCCAGGCCGCGCTGACCGAGACCCGCGTCCAGCTGCTCGGTCCCGGCGGCGAGCAGCACTCGCTGGACCTCGGCGCCGATCTCGCCCCGGCCGAGGGCCCCGACCCGTCGGCGGACCCGAAGCTCGCCGCCGAGCTCGAGGCGCTGCTGGAGTGGGCCGAGGGCTCCGCGACCGGGGAGCTCGCCGAGCTGCCCGACCCGCCGTCCGACGCCGCGTGGGCAGCGGTGTCGGTGGGTCCCGGCGAGTGCGTGGGCGCCTCCCGGTGCTCGCACGCGGAGGACTGCTTCTCCGAGCAGGCCCGGGAGCGCGCGGGCCGGGCCGACATCGTGGTCGTCAACGCCCACCTGTACGCCGCCCACGTGCAGGCCGGCGGTCAGCTGCTGCCCGAGCACGACCAGCTCGTGATCGACGAGGCCCACGAGTTCGAGGACGCCATGGTGGGGGCGCTCGGGGTGTCGATGACCGGCTGGCGGCTGCGCAACCTCGCCGGCGTCCACGACCGCTGCGTGGCCGACGCCCCCACGGTCGGGATGGCGCTGGGTGCGTCCGCCGACGCCTTGGACGACGCGCTCGACGCGGCCTACCGGTCCGCGACGGCCGACCGGAGCTCAGGTCGCCTGACCGGTGACCTGCCCGACGACGTGGGCGAGGCCCTCACGCAGGCGGACCTTGCGGTCGACCGCACGACCAGCAGCCTCCGCGAGGTGTCCAAGGCCGCCGGGCACGCGCCGGCGAGCACCGCGGCGCACCGGTTCGAGCGTGCCATCCGCACCGCCGAGGCCGTGGCCGATGCGCTGCACGTGCTCCGCGGCGACCTGCACCCCGGCCAGGTCCGCTGGATCGCCGAGAGCCGGACCGGGCGTCACTCGCTGCAGCTCACCCGGATCGACATCGGGCCCACGCTCAAGGCGATGGCGTGGGAGCGCCACGACGCCGACGACGACGGTCCTGACGACGCCGACGGCACACCGGGGCCGACGGTCGTCATGTGCTCCGCGACCCTCGACCCCGGCACCGCGTGGCGCCTGGGCCTGGACGCCCGCTACCTGGCCGTCGACTCGCCGTTCGACTTCCGCCGCAACGGCCTGCTCTACGTCCCCCGGCTCCCACGACCGAACGCGGCCGAGTGGCCCGACGCCGTGGCCGACGAGCTCGTCCACGTGCTCGACCAGTGCGGGGGGCGGACGCTGGCGCTCTTCACGTCGCACCGGATGCTGCGCCGGACCGTCGACGCGGTTCGGGAGCGCCTGCCCGACATGGTCGTCCTCGCCCAGGGCGACGCGCCGAACCGGGTGCTGCAGCAGCGGTTCCTGGACGACGAGCACGCCTCGTTGTTCGCCACCGCGAGCTTCTGGACCGGCATCTCGTCGCCGGGGACCACGTGCTCCGCCGTGGTCGTCGACAAGATCCCGTTCCCGGTGCCGAGCGACCCGATCGTCGAGGCCCGCTGCGACGCGGTCGGCGACGACCGGGCGTTCATGGAGGTCTCGGTGCCCGCGGCAGGCGTGCAGCTCGCGCAGGGCGTCGGCCGCCTCATCCGCACGTCCACCGACCGCGGCGTGGTCGCCGTGCTCGATCCACGTCTCGCCGAGGCCCGTTACCGCGCCCGCATCCTGGACCGGCTGCCGCGCATGCGCCGGACACGTGACCGCTCGGACCTCGACGGCTTCATCGACTCGCTCGACCTCGACTGAGGCCGCCCTGGGTTCTGTGATGCTCTTCCGGGGCGAAACCCCCGGAACAGCATCACGAAACGCCCGTGGGTCCGGGGATGCCGCGCCGGGTCAGGCGCCCCGGCCGGGCATCAGCGGCAGGTCCAGGTAGGTGCGGATGCCCGGCGCCGCGGCCACCACGGCCGGGATCGAGTTCACGCAGTGCATGGCGGTGGCGATGATCCCCTCGTTGTGGGCGAGGTCCGTGTCCTCGAGCGACGCGGGTTGGAAGCCGTGGAAGACCGTGCGGACCGGCGGCTCGGCGTCGAGGACCACCTCGAACCGTTCGCCCTCGGGACCGAAGGTCCACGAGGGGTCCAGGTCGCGCTCCCCCATGAACCAGTTCACCGCTGCGGTCACGCGCGGCACCCCGTCGACCGTGCCCGTCCACTCGAAGCGCTGCGCGGCGACCGTGCCTGCCTCGATGACGCCGACCGGTGCATCGATCGGCGCGGTGGCCACGGCGATGTCGTGGCGCGTGCGGAGGTCGGGGTCGAGGTCCCAGCCGAGCCCCTGGGCGACCAGCCGGACCGACTGCCCGAAGCCGTCGCCGAGCAGCCCGACCATCGGGCTGTCCGCCGCGTCCTCGGGCGCCTTCCCGAACAGCATGACCTCGCGGACGACGAACTCGGTGGCGTACGTGCGGATGTCGGAGAACTCCTCGGCCCTCACGTGTCGGATGTCCCGGCAGAAGCCCGAGATCACGAGGGGCAGCTGCTCGGTGATGCCGCCGGGATGGATGCCGGTGCCGTGCAGGGTGGCGCCGCCCTCCAGGCACGCCGCCTGCGTCTCGGCCACCGCCGGGCTGTCGCCCGCGTGGAACCACCCGACGGGGGTCACCACGTCGATGCCGGCGCGGAGGAGCGCGCGGATCTCGTCCTGGTCCGCCAGCATCGGGGCGTACACGACGCAGTCCGGCGCGAGGCCGATCACCTCGTCGAGCGTGCCGACGGCCGGGATCCCGAGGGCGACGAGCCCGCAGAGCTCACCGACGTCGCGCCCGACCTTGTCCGCGCCGTGGACCCGTGCCCCGACCAGCTCCAGGTCGTCGCGGCCGAGGACGCCCTCGATGGCGTTGCGGCCCACGTTCCCGGTGGCCCACTGGAGGACCCTGATGCGGCTCACGACGCCCGGACCGGCGCCTCCGCGCGTTCGAGGAGCCAGTCGTCGGGATCGGGCGACGACAGCAACCGCCGGTAGACGGTCGTGTGGTCGGTCCAGTTGTTCGTGATCCGCCCGTCGGCCGTCTTGTACCAGGAGTGGCAGCCCTCGGCCCACACCGTCTGGGCCGCAGCAGCCTGGATCTCGGTGTCGCAGCGCGAATGCGCCTCCTCGGTCACCTCGACCGAGCGCAGACCGAGCAGCACCTTCTCCTCGATCAGCCGCAGCGTGTAGCCGACCTGCTGCTCGATCATGAACAGGATCGAGTTGTGCCCCAGGTTGGTGTTGGGCCCGTAGAGCATGAACAGGTTCGGGAACCCGGGCACCGCGAGGCCCAGGAAGGCCCGGGCGCCGTCGGCCCACACCTCGTTGAGGTCGCGGCCGTGCCGGCCGGTGATCTTGAGCGGCGACAGGAACTCGGTGGAGCGGAACCCGGTGCCGAAGATCAGCGTGTCCACCGGGTACCGCTCGCCCTCGACGGTGACGACGGCTCCGTCCTCGATGCGGTCGACGCCGGCGGTGACCACGTCGACGTCGGGGCGCAGCAGCGTGGGGTACCAGTCGTCCGCGATCAGGATCCGCTTGCAGCCCAGCGGGTAGTCGGGCATCAGTGCGTCCTCGGTGAGTCGCTCGGACACGAGCGGCTGGAGCTGCTTGTGGAACTGCCCCTGCATCCAGCGCCCGAGGCGGCTGTCCTTGCGCATGGCGTTGAAGCGGGCCTCGAAGCGCCAGTAGATGGACTCGCGGTACAGCCGCTGCGCCCCCGGCACCCGCTCGAAGACCAGGTGCTCCCGGGGCGTGAACTCCCGGTCGTTGCGCGGCCCCACGTAGTTCGAGCTGCGCTGGAAGAGGGTGGTGTGGCCCGCCTGCTCGGCGACCGGCGGGACGAACTGGATGGCGCTGGCACCGATACCGATGACGCCGACACGTTCACCGCCCAGGTCGTGGTCGTGGTCCCAGCGGGCCGAGTGGAACACGGTGCCGCCGCGCTCGCGGAAGTCCTCGAGCCCGGGGATGTCGGGGATGTAGGGCCGGTTGAGCTGGCCCAGGCCCGACACGACGACGTCGGCCACGACCGTGCCGTCGGGCTGCCCCTCGGCGCCGGCGGTGCGCAGCGTCCAGGTGCCGGTCGCGTCCTCGTAGTGGGCCTCGGTGATCTCGGTGTTCAGGCGGAGATGCGGCCCGAGCTCGAAGCGCTCCACGAGCGACTCGAAGTAGTCGAGGATCTCGGGCTGGCGGGCGAACTTCCGCGACCAGTCCCGCTTGGACGCGAACGAGAAGCTGTAGAGGTGGCTGGGGACGTCGCAGGCGGCCCCGGGATACGTGTTGTCGCGCCACGTCCCGCCGACCCCGTCGGACTTCTCGTAGATCGTGAACGTGTCGATCCCGGCGTCGCGCAGGCGGATCGCCATGCACAGCCCCGCTGCGCCGGCGCCGAGGATCGCCACCCTGGGCGACGGTGCGCCGGCGGCGATGGCCGCCTGGACCCGCCGGGCGCGTTCCCGCTCCCCCCGGCCGCCGTAGCCGGTGCGGCTGATCGGTCGGAGTGAACCGACCGGCACCGTCCCTGGTGTCGACATCTGCACCTCCTGGCGCACCCCCCGTGCGCCCTGCGACAGTACCCGTGCGATCGCTCAGGTGGGGACCCTCCCCGGAATGGACCTGTTCCCGGCGACGTTGGAGAGGACATGGCCACGACCAACCTCAGCAACACCGACTTCGAGTCCACCGTCACCGGTGACGGCATCGTGCTCGTCGACTTCTGGGCGTCCTGGTGCGGTCCGTGCCGCAGCTTCGCCCCCGTGTTCGAGGCCGCGGCCGAGGAGCACCCCGACATCACCTTCGCCAAGGTGGATACCGAGGCCGAGCAGGAGCTCGCCGGGGCGCTGCAGATCATGTC
The DNA here is from genome assembly GCA_023427825.1 of Actinomycetes bacterium. GTDB lineage: Bacteria > Actinomycetota > Acidimicrobiia > Acidimicrobiales > Microtrichaceae > Dermatobacter. Next base: position 303 of record JAEZAI010000346.1, on the reverse strand, counting down.
GATCCCCACTCTCATGATGTTCCGGGACGGCGTCCTTCTCTTCTCCCAGCCCGGCGCGCTCCCCAAGACCGCCCTCGACGACCTCATCCGCCAGGCCCGCGAGCTCGACATGGAGCAGGTCAAGGCCGAGATCGCCGAACGGTCGAACTGACCCCGCCGGACTGACCTCGCCGAACTGACCCCGCCCGACTGACCCCGGCCGAACTGACTCCGCGGCTGGGGCCGACGAACCGAGCGCGGCGAGTCCGACCCGGGCGGCGAGTCGCCCGGGTTCCGCAGGCACCCCTCCCCCTCCCCGGGGTG
>JAEZAI010000302.1 GCA_023427825.1 Actinomycetes bacterium | reverse complement strand
CCCGGCCCTCGCCGACGAGCAGCTCGAGGAGCTCCTGCGCGAAGAACGGGTGCCCGCCGCTGCGGTCGTGCACCAGGTCCGCCAGCCCGGGCGATCCGGCGCCGCCGGTCCTGCGGTCCAGCCACAGCGCCACGGCGTCGACGTCCAGACCGGCCAGATCGAGCCGGGCGCTGCCCGCCGAGCGGGCCAGCTCGCCGAGGCAGTCGACGAGCGGCTCGGGCGAGTCGGCGGACGGTGGGCGGGTGATCACCACGAGCGCGATCGGGAGCGAGCGCAGCTCGCCGGACACGAACTCGACGAGACGCAGCGATCCGGGATCCGCCCACTGGACGTCGTCCAGCACGACGAGCGCGGACCCGGTGATCGCACGGAGGACGCCGATGGTGCGCCGGTAGATCGCAAGGCGGTCCGAGTCCTCGGTCGCGGTGTCCAACGGCAGGACCCCGCTCAGGTCGATCACGCCCTGCGACTCGAGCTGCTCGGCGACCTCGGTGATGGCGAAGAACGAGCTGGTGGCCGCGCTCTCGGGGCAGCGCGCCCAGGCGACCGCCATCCCCATGGGTCGGGCGACGTCGACGAGCTCCTCGGCGAGCCGGGTCTTGCCGATGCCCGGTTCGCCGCTGATGACGATCACCGCGCCGCCGTCCCCGCCGGCCACGCGGCGCACGGTGTCGTGCAGCACCTCGAGCTCGTGTGCACGGCCGACGAACGCGGGTTGGTGCTCCCCCGGCGTCGACGCCGCGGCGGTGGCCGTCGACACGCCGGCGGTCGCGGCGGCCGGCACGACCGGTTCGACCGGCTCGACCGGGACCCAGATGAGCGACGGCGACTGGGCGAGGATGTCCGCCTCGAGCGCCTTCAACGCCGGGCCCGGCTCCAACCCGATCTCGTCACCGAGTCGGAGGCGGGCCTCCGCCAGGGCACGGAGCGCCTCCGCCTGCCGGTCAGAGCGGTAGAGCGCGAGCGCCAGGTGCGCCCACAGACGTTCGTCGAGCGGGCTGTCGTCGAGCGCCACGCGGAGGTCGGCCAGGAGCGAGGACGACTCGCCGAGGTCGAGGCGGGCTGCGAAGAGGTGGGCCCGCGCCTCGGTGCGCAGCGCCTCGGCACGCCGCGCCCACTCCTCGATCGGGGCGACGTCGACGAACTCGGGCAGCAGCGGTCGCCACATCGCCGTCGCCTCGCCCAGCGCGACCGTCGCCTCCTGCGGCCTGCCGAGCCGCTGGTGCTCGATGCCGGCGGTGGCCAGGTCGACGAACCGGGTGAGGTCGAGCTGCGAGCGCTCGATCGCCAGGGCGTAGCCGGCCGGGCGGGTGACGAGGACGGTCGCGGCCTGGCGTGGCGCACGATCGGGCTCGATCTCCCGCCGCAGGTTCGACACGTAGGCCTGGACCGACGTCTCGGCGCGGTTGGGCACTGCGTCGCCCCACATGCCGTCGATCAGACGATCGATCGGGACCGCCTCACCCTCGGCCAGGAGCAGGAGCGCCAGGAGCAGTCGCTGCTTGGGCCCGCCGAGGTCGAGCGGCTCGCCGTCCCGGAGCGCGGACAGGCCCCCCCATGGCGGAGAAGGTCAGGTTCCAAGCGGACTCCATGTGCGGCAGCGCCGTTCGGGGGTCGGCTCCAAGGTCGCCCTGAGACGGTGCCGTCGGAACCTACAAGCCGAGGAGGCACCGTGAACACACCCGATCTCACCAGCTACCGGTTGATCCACCGGTCGATCCGGCAGAGCACCGCCAGACTGACCGCCGCGGTGAGCGGCGTGGCCGAGTCGGAGCGACACGAGCGGGGTCGCCAGCTCGCCCGCTGGTACGCCGGCTTCGAAGGCGAGCTGCGCAACCACCACACAGTCGAGGACGAGTTCTTCTTCCCGGCGCTGTTCGAGCGGGTGCCGTCGCTGCGGGGCTACCTCGCACGGATCGACGAGGAGCACCACGAGCTCGAGGAGCTGATCGTCGCCAACCACACGGCGATCGCCGCGCTCACCGATCCGTCGGTCTCGTTCACCGACGCGATCGCCGGTGCATCGGACCGGGCGGCTCAGCTCGAGGGCCTCATGGACCGCCACCTCGACTTCGAGGACGCGGAGATCCTGCCCCTGTTCACCCGCCACATGGACGCCGCCGACTACGACGAGATCCAGGGCAAGGCGATGGCGTCGCCCAAGCTGGGCGAGCTGCGGTTCACCGTGCCGTGGTTGATGGCGAGCGCGAACCCCGACGAACAGCGCCACCTGCTCGACGACGCCCCGTTCATGATGAAGGTGCTCTGGATCGCGACGCGTCGCGGCTACGCCAAGCTCGCCACGGCGGCACTCGGCGACGAGCGCCCCGTCCTGACGACGGCGGTGGCGTCATGAGGCGCTGGATCGGCTGCGCACTCCTGGCGGCGGGGCTCGCGCTCGTGCCCGCCGCATGCGGCGACGACGCCGCCGGATCGTCCTCGCACGGTCCCTCCACCCCCGCCGCCCACAAGGAGCACGCGGCGGACGGCCCCACCTCGACGGCCCCGACGACGACGGTCCCGTCACGGCTCGACGTCGTGGCCACCGAGTACGGATGGACCGGCGTGCCCGACGAGCTCCCGGCGGGGTCCTACCCCTTGTCCTTCCGTAACGACGGAACCGAGGCGCACGAGATCTCGATCTTCCGGAACCCCGAGCACCGGTCGCTCGAGGAGCTGTACGAGCTCGGTCCCGTTGGCATCAAGGACGCGGTCGAGTCCGTGGCGACCGTGATCGCTGCGCCCGGGACGGCCGCGGAGGAGACGCCCACGATCACGCTCACGCCCGGCGAGTACGAGGTCGTGTGCTTCATCCCGGCGGCCACGGACAGCCGTCCGCACTTCGAGCACGGCATGCACCGCACGCTCGTGGTGCGGTGAGCGGCAGCGGGTCGGTCCTGGCCGCTGCATCGACGGACCACCGGGCCGTCGGCACCCGTCCCCGTCGCACCTGCGACGGGGACCGGCGCGTGAAGGGTGGGTCAGATCCTCGACGGCCGCCTGCCCGCACGGCGCGACGTGACTGTCAGACCTGGTTCGTATCGTATCGAACATGTGTTCGATGGAGCAGCCGGCGTGGTCGGAGAACTGGCGCCGCGACGACGAGACCGGTGCTGACGCCGTCGTCGAGCGGGCTGCGGGGGTGGCTGGGGTGGAGTTC
>JAEZAI010000226.1 GCA_023427825.1 Actinomycetes bacterium | reverse complement strand
GGGCCAGCGAGCGGCCGAGCGATCGGGAGGTCGCCCGGGCCACGCCGCTGGGTGTCCGCACGCACCAGGCCGCGTCGAGCTCGTCAGGGTCGACGTCGGCCGCGGCCAGGCGGGCCGTCGCCGCATCGGTGCGACCGGTGGTCCACAGTCGGCACGAGACGTAGTCGGCCAACGAGCCGGTGTCGGTCACCCGGCCGGCCTCGACCGCGGCCTCGAGCCCGTGGCTGTGCGCGTGGGCACCGTCGGGGAAGCGTCCGTCGGCGAGGAGCAGGAGCGAGGCGACCGACATCCCGGGCCGCTCAGAAGAGGAAGTACCGCTGGGCCATGGGCAGCTCGGCGGCCGGCTGCTGCTCGATCGTCTCGCCGTCGACGGTCACCATGAACGTGTCGGGGTCGACGGTGATCTCGGGCAGCGCGTCGTTGTTGACCATGTCGGCTTTTTCGACGCTCCGGCAGTCCTCGACCGCCACCACGCGGTGCGACAGCTCAAGGCGATCGGCGAGCCCGTCCTCGACGGCGGCGGGCGCCACGAACGCGATCGACGTGTGGCCCGCCGTGCGGCCGAAGGCACCGAACATGGGGCGCGGGAGCACCGGCTGCGGAGTGGGGATCGACGCGTTGGCGTCGCCCATGGCGCCCCAGGCGATCACGCCGCCCTTGATCACCACGTGCGGGCGCACGCCGAAGAAGCGGGGGTCGTAGAGGATCAGGTCGGCCAGCTTGCCGGGCTCGACCGAGCCGATCTCTCCGGCCAGGCCGTGGGCCACCGCCGGGCAGATCGTGTACTTGGCGACGTAGCGCTTGGCGCGCTCGTTGTCCGCCCGGCCGTCGCCGGCGAGCGCGCCGCGCCGGCGCTTCATGGCGTGCGCGGTCTGCCACGTCCGGATGACGACCTCGCCGATCCGTCCCATCGCCTGGGAGTCCGAGCCGATCATCGAGATGGCGCCGATGTCGTGCAGCACGTCCTCGGCCGCGATCGTCGACGGCCGGATGCGGCTCTCGGCGAACGCCAGGTCCTCGGGCACCGACGGGTTGAGGTGGTGGCAGACGATCAGCATGTCCAGGTGCTCGTCCGCGGTGTTCACCGTGTGGGGACGCGTCGGGTTGGTCGAGCTGGGCAGCACGTTGGGCACGCCGGCGACCGTGATGATGTCGGGGGCGTGGCCGCCGCCCGCACCCTCGGTGTGGTACGAGTGGATCGACCGGCCGGCGATCGCGCCGAGCGTCGTCTCCACGAAACCCGCCTCGTTGAGCGTGTCCGTGTGCAGCGACGCCTGGACGCCGGCCGCGTCGGAGACCCGCAGGCATGCGTCGATCGCCGCAGGGGTCGAGCCCCAGTCCTCGTGGAGCTTGAAGCCGCTCGCACCGGCGCGCAGCTGCTCCCACAATGACTCCTCGGACACGGTGTTGCCCTTGCCGAGGAGCACGAGGTTGACGGGCCAGGCGTCCATCGAGGTGAGCATCGACGAGAGGAAGAAGGGCGACGCCGTGACCGTGGTGGCCTTCGTGCCCTCGGCCGGACCGGTGCCGCCACCGATGACGGTGGTGATGCCCGTCGCCAGCGCGGTGTCGAGCACCTGCGGGCAGATCAGGTGGACGTGGCAGTCGATCGCTCCGGCGGTGAGGATCCTGCCGTTGCCGGCGAGCACCTCGGTCGACGGACCGATGACGAGGTCGGGGTGGACGCCGTCCATCGTGTCGGGGTTGCCGGCCTTGCCGAGGGCGACGATGCGGCCGTCCTTGATGCCGACGTCGGCCTTCACCACGCCCCGGTGGTCGAGCACCACCGCCCCGGTGATGACCAGGTCGGGCGCACCCTGAGCGGTAGTGCGCCCGGACTGGCCCATCGACTCGCGGATCACCTTGCCGCCGCCGAAGACCGCCTCGTCGCCGGCGAGGCCCGGCCCGCCCGAGAGGTCGGCCTCGATCTCGATCAGCAGGTCGGTGTCGGCCAGACGAATGCGGTCACCGACGGTGGGGCCGTACAGGGCCGCGTACCGCGCCCGGGACAGGACCGGGCCGCTCACGACGCCGCTCCCTCGGACGCGCCGGTGGAGCCGGCGGGGGAGTAGAGGCCCCGGAAGCCGGCGGTGACCCCCGCACCGGCGTACGCCACGAGCTCGACCTCCATGGGGATGCCCGGTTCGAAGCGGACGCTCGTCCCCGCCGGGACGGCCAGGCGGCGCCCGACAGCTGCGTCTCGGTCGAACTCCAGCGCCTCGTTCGCCTCGGTGAAGTGGAAGTGCGACCCCACCTGCACCGGCCGGTCCCCGGTGTTGCGCACCGTGAGCGACACCAGCTCCCGTCCGGCCAGCAGCTCGACGTCGCCGTCGGCGAGCAGCACCTCGCCGGGCACCAGCCGTGCCGGCGCGTCATCGTCGCCGGCTGCGAGCGGGGGCGGCTGTATCGGACCGTGGAGCGCGACGAGCTTGGTCCCGGCGGGGAACGTCGCCTCGACCTGGAGCTCGTCGATCAGCGCCTCCACGCCGTCCATGACGTCCGTGGTGTCGAGGACGTCGCGGCCGGCGGACATGATCGCCGCGACGGTCATGCCGTCCCGCGCCGCTTCCAGCACCCAGTCGGTCAGCACGGCGACGGCCTCGGGGTGGTTGAGGAGCCGGCCGCGCTCGCGTCGACGGCGGGCCACCTCGGCGGCGCCCGCGACCATCAGCCGTTCCTGTTCGTGGGGGGTGAGGAGCATCCGGCCTCCGTGTGGCGCGCTGCAGCTGCGGTGTCGAGGCCCGATCGTCCCACGGTCCGGCGTGGACCGGACGAGGTGGCGGGCACGATACCGCGGGGTAGGAAGGCGCCATGACGGACACGGATCGGCAGGAGGGCGGCGCCTACGTCGCCGGTGACGGCGGCTTCGAGCGGGACACCGACTACATCGGCACCCGGATCACCCGCGACGGGCGCGACGGCTACCCGGTCGAACCGGGCCGGTACCGGCTGGTCGTCGCCAGGGCCTGCCCGTGGGCCAGCCGCCTGGTCATCGTCCGTCGGCTGCTCGGCCTCGAGGACGTGCTGTCCATGGCGCTCGCCGCGCCCGTCCACGGCCCGTCGAGCTGGAACTTCGACCTGGACCCCGGCGGGGTCGACCCGGTGCTCGGCATCCACGAGCTGCGCGAGGCCTACCTCCGTCGCTTCCCGGACTACCCCAAGGGCATCACGGTGCCGGCGATCGTCGACATCCCCACCGGCGAGGTCGTCACCAACGACTTCGTGCCGATGAGCCTGGACCTCTCCAGCGAGTGGACCGAGTACCACCGGGACGGCGCCCCCGACCTCTACCCCGAGCCCTGGCGCGAGGAGATGGAGGAGGTGATGCGCCCCATCTACACCGAGGTCAACAACGGCGTGTACCGCTGCGGCTTCGCTGGTTCGCAGCAGGCGTACGAGGACGCCTTCGAGCGGCTCTTCGCACAGCTGGACGCGGTGGCGGACCGCCTGGCCACCCGCCGCTACCTCGTCGGCGACCACATCACCGAGGCCGACATCCGGTTGTTCACCACGCTCGTCCGCTTCGACGCCGTGTACCACGGCCACTTCAAGTGCAATCGCCAGAAGCTGACCGAGATGCCCGTGCTGTGGGCCTACGCCCGCGACCTCTTCCAGACGCCCGGCTTCGGGGACACCGTCGACTTCGACCAGATCAAGGCGCACTACTACCGGGTCCATCGGGACATCAATCCGACCGGCATCGTCCCCCTCGGTCCGAGCCTGACGAATTGGATGGAACCCCACGACCGCGACGAGCTCCCCGGCACGCCCTTCGGTGACGGCACACCGCCCGGGCCGCCGCCCACGAGCGAGGTCGTCCCCGACCAGCTCGGCGTCCACCGCCTGACCGCGCCCGCCTGACCGCGCCCGCCTGACCGCGCCCGCCTGAATCCCGGCGCGTCGGTCGCGCCCGGCTCCGTCGCGGTCCGGCACGGCCTGGATGCTGCAGATCAGAGCCAGACGGTGTCGGATGCTCGTAGATGCGAGCGAAGTGGTACGTTCCGGGCCGCATGTCGTCGTACGGAACGCAACAGGTCGCCGAGCTGCTCGGGGTCAGCGTGGACACGGTCCGGCGCTGGTGCGACGACGGCCGGCTGCCCACGACGCGTGACGAGCACGGCCGCCGCGTCGTCGAGGGCCGGGACCTCGCCGCCTACCTGGACGAGCAGGCCCCGCCCTACGCCGTCGAGTCCGGCGAGCTGCACTCGGCGCGAAACCGCTTCACCGGGATCGTCACCCGCGTCGAGCGTGACGGCGTCGCCGCGCTGGTCGAGATCCACGCACCGCCGCACCGGCTCGTGTCGTTGTTGACCCGCGACGCCGTCGACGAGCTCGACCTCCGACCCGGCGACCTGGCGACCGCGTCCGTGAAGTCGACCAACGTGACCGTCGAGGTGCCCCGGACGTGAGGCGGCTGGTCGTGGCGGTCGCGCTGCTGAGCGCCGCCGCGCTCGGCCTCACGGCGTGCGGAGGAGGCGACGACGCCGCCGGTGCGCCCGACGGGGCGCTGACCGGTGAGATCACGGTGTCGGCCGCTGCCTCGTTGAAGGAGGCGTTCTCCACGGTCGCCGAGGACTTCGAGGCGGCGCACCCCGGCACGACGGTGACGCTCAACTTCGGCTCGTCGGGCGACCTGGCCACCCAGATCCAGAGCGGCGCGCCGGCCGACGTCGCCGCCTTCGCCGCCGAGTCGAACATGACGACCCTGGCGGACGGTGGTCTGCTGGACGGCGGGTACCAGATCTTCGCCACGAACTCGCTCGTGATCGTGACCAAGCCGGGCAACCCCGCGGGTGTGGAGCACCTGTCCGACCTGGCGACGGTCGGGACCGTGTCGCTGTGCGTCGACACCGCGCCGTGCGGCATGTACGCGGCGCAGATCCTCGCGAAGGCCGGCGTCACGATCCCCAGCGATGCGGTGACCCGGGGCCAGGACGTGCGGGCGACGCTGGCGGCGGTGTCGGACGGCGATGCCGACGCGGGGATCGTCTACGTCACCGACGCCGCGGCGGTGGGCGGCGCAGTGGCGACCGTGGACGTGCCGCCGGCGGACAACGCGGTCGCCGGGTACCCGATCGCCGTCGTCAAGGCCACGGGCAACACGGCCGTCGCCGAAGCGTTCGTGGCCGACGTGCTCGGTCCCCGGGCGCAGGCGGTGCTGAAGGACGCCGGCTTCGGAGCGCCGTGAGTCGGGGACGGCGTCGTCCGCCGATCGCGGTCCTCGCCGTGGCGTCGCTCGCCGCTGCGCTGTTCGTGCTGCCGCTCCTGGGGCTGCTCCTGCGGGTCCCCTGGTCGGCGCTGTGGTCCGACCTGGCCGCGGAGGAGTCACGCGAGGCGCTGCGGCTGTCCGTCCTGTGCACGGTCGCCGCCGCTGCGCTGTCGGTCGCCCTCGGCCTCCCGCTCGCGTGGGTGCTCGCCCGCCTCCGGTTCCCCGGGCGCTCGGTCCTGCGCGGGTTGGTCCTGCTGCCGCTGGTGCTGCCGCCGGTCGTCGGGGGCGTCGCCCTGCTCTCGGCGTTCAGCCGGTCGGGCGTGGTCGGCGAGCGCCTGTACGACTGGTTCGGGATCCAGCTCACGTTCTCGGCCTGGGGCGTCGTCGTCGCGACCACGTTCGTCGCCCTGCCGTTCTTCGTGATCACCGTCGAGGCCGCGCTCCGCGCCAACGATCAGCGCTACGAGGACGTGGCCGCCACCTTGGGTGCGGGTCGGTGGACGGTGTTCGGCCG
>JAEZAI010000214.1 GCA_023427825.1 Actinomycetes bacterium | reverse complement strand
GGGCCGAACCACGCCACCCCGACGAGCCAACCGATGCCGGCCCGTTGCCGTGCCGAGCGGGCCCGGCCGTCGCCGTCGCCCCCGGGTGGACCGAGCACGGCGATGAACAGCGCGACGCCGATCGGGGCGAGCGGCCACCATCCCCAGGGCGGCAGCGCGAAGCAGATGCACAGCCCGGCAGCGAGCGAGAGGACGACGGTCGTGAGTCGTTCGCGGCCGCTGCGGCGCGGCGCCTCGTCGCGCTCCGGTCCGGCGATGCCGTCTGCTCCCGCGGGGGCTGCCACGGCCGAGCATCCTTCCACGGCGACGGGTGCCGGGCGGCCCGCGGCGGGCCCGGGTCGCTGGCAGACTCCGGACATGTCGCTGTCCCGGTCCCCCCGTCCCGGTCCCCGAGCGCTGCTGGCCGGGTCGGTCGTGGTGCTGTGCGCCGTCGCCGGCATCGCCGCGGCGTGCAGCTCCTCGGACGAGTCCTCCGGCACCACGGTTCCGCTGTCCGGCGACGCCGCGAAGGGCGAGAAGGTCGTCCAGGACCTCGGCTGCATGACCTGCCACACCGTCGACGGCAGCGACGGCGTCGGCCCCACGTTCAAGGGCCTCGCCGGCTCGGAGGTGACGCTCGAGGGCGGCGACGCGGTCACCGCGGACGAGGCGTACCTGCGGACCTCGATCACCGACCCGTCCAAGCAGGTCGTCGAGGGCTTCAACCCGGTCATGCCCCAGCGCGACCTGAGCGACACCCAGATCGACCAGATCATCGCCTACCTGCAGGCCATCGGCGCCAAGAGCTGACCCAGCCCGAACTCGGGTCGCGTCGCACCCGGTGTGGGCGCGAGGCGTCCCCGGTTCGGCGGCCGCGGCGGCGGGCCTGAACTCGGGTCGCGTGGCACCCGATGTGGGCGCGAGGTGTCCCGAGCTCAGGGTCCGGAGAGGAGCGCTCGGGCGGCGTCGCGGCCCTGGCGGATGCAGGCCGGCACACCGAGCCCGCCGAGGTCCGCGCCGGCGACCCGGACTGCGGGCGCGTCGGCCGCGAGCGCGGCGTCGATGCGCTCGACGCGTTCGAGGTGGCCCACCTCGTACTGGGCGAAGCCGGGCGTCCACCGCGTGACCCGCGTCGCCACCGGGTCGGCGGTGATGCCCAGGACGGTGGACAGGTCGCTGCGCAGCGCGGCGACGAGCTCGTCGTCGTCCATCTGCGACGGACGGTCGTCGTGACGGTGCCCGGCGGCGACCCGGAGGATCACGTGGATGCCGTCGTCCCACTGCGGCCACTTGAGCGAACCGAACGAGGCCGCGGTCATGAGCAGCCCGGCGTCCCGTGGCACGAGCACGCCGGAGGCGTCGAGCGGGACGGGGACATCGGTTCGCCGGACCGCGAACGCCACGAACGCCACCGGCACGTTGACGATCCGGTCGAGCTCTCGCGCCGCCGACGCGCTCGCGTCGCGCAGCACCGCGGCGGCGGCCTCGGCCGGGAGCGCCACCACGACGGCGTCGGCGTCGAGCTCGGTGCCGTCGGCCAGCGTCACGACCGCGGTGCCCTCGGCGGTGGTCCGGCACGAGGTCGCGGTTGCGTCGGTCCGGAGGTCCGCACCGCCGCCCCGCAGCTGCTCGACCAGCGCGTACACCATCCGCTCCGTGCCGCCGAGCAGCGCCCGGAACACGGGGCCGGTCGGCGGGGCGGCGGCGATCCGTCGCCTGAGCGCGAGCGTCAGGCTCCCGCCCTCGGCCGCCGCGTCGGCGAGCTGTGGCGTGACCGCTCGCATGGACAGCTCGTGGACATCACCGGCGTTGATGCCGCCCACGAGCGGGCCGACCACGTGCTCCACGAGCTCCGGCCCGAAGCGGTCCGAGAGGAAGCCGCCGATCGTGACGTCGCCCGACGGCGCGTCGTCGGTGCGGTCCACCTCGGCCGCTGCCGCGGCCAGCCCGTCGTCGGAGAGGATCCCCGTCGCCGCCAGCTCGTCGATGTCGAGCGGGACCCCGAGCACGTGGCGCGGCGGGTACCAGCGGAGTCCGTCGCGGGCCCACACCTGTGCGCGCCCGAGCGCGGGTTGGGTCAGCTCGTCGCCGAGCCCGAGCTCCGTGCAGAGATCGACGGCGTCGGGCACGCGGGCCAGGAAGTTGTCGGCGCCCTCGTCCACGACCAGCGGGCCGGTCGGGAGGTCGAGCGTGGACGTCCGTACCTTTCCGCCGAAGCGCGACGACGCCTCCAGCACCGTCACCCTCACGCCCGGGTCTGCGCTCGCCTCCCAGGCGGCGGCCAAGCCGGTGATCCCGCCGCCGAGCACGACGAGGTGCCTCGCCGGGCTGCCGCCCTGGGTCACGGCGCCGTCCGGAGGTCGTCGGCGGCCGCAGCGATCGTGCGGGCGAGCGCACCCATCACCTCGGGGTCGTCGTTGACGACGCGAGTGCGACCGAAGGCCAGGCCGACCTCGGCGGCGACGGCCGCGGCCTCCACGTCGAGGTCGTACAGGACCTCCAGATGGTCGGAGGTGAAGCCCTGCGGGACGATCAGGATCCCGTCGGACCGACCGGTGGCCGCCAGGTCGCGGACGATCTCCAGCACGTCGGGGCCGCGCCACGGCTCGGGCGTCCGGCCGGCCGACTGCCACCCCAGACCCCAGCCCGCCCAGGTGGCCAGCCCGGCGGCGCGGGCGGTCGCCTCGGCGCTCTGTCGCAGCTGGTCGGGGTACGGGTCGCCCTCGAGCACGCGCTCCGGCAGCGAGTGGGCGGTGAACACCACCTTGGTGCGCTCGGGCAGCGTGGCCAGCGCGTCGCGGACGGCGGCCGCCTGGAACTCGATCAGCTCGGGGAGCAGGTGCCAGCTGTCGATCCCGGCGAACGGCAACGACCGCTCGGCCGACGCCGCGGCGGCGCGCTCGTGGTACTGCGCCACGCTGCCGGCCGAGTAGTGCGGTGCGAGCACCACGCCGACGATCCGGTCCACGCCCGCCTCGGCGAGCTCGGCCACGCCGTCCTCCACGAACGGCGCGGCGTGCTTCTGGCCCAGGGCGGTCACGAACCCGCCGGCGCTGACCTGCTGCAGCGCGTCGTCGATCGCCCGGACCTGGGCGCGGGTGCGCTCGGCCAACGGCGACGTGCCGCCCAGCGCGTCGTAGCGACGGACCAGGTCGGCGAGCTGCTCCTCCGTGGGCGGCCGACCGCGGCGGATGTGCGTGTAGTACGCCTCGACCTCGTCCGGCCCGGCGGGCGTTCCGTACGCCATGACCAGGACCCCCACGGTCACGACGTCGCCTCCTCCGGAGCCGAGGCGTCCGCCGAGTCCGGGCGCCAGCCGTGCACGTGCTCGACCAGGCGCTCGAGCACCTCGGGATCCGTCTCGGGGAGCACGCCGTGGCCCAGGTTGAAGACGTGGGCGGAACCGCCGCCACGGCGCAGCACGTCGTCGGCGGCCGAGCGTGTGGCGTCCCAGCCCGCCGCCGGGAGCGCGGGGTCGAGGTTGCCCTGCAGCACCGTGCCGGCGGGGACCCGGGTCCGGGCCAGGTCCAGCGGCGTGCGCCAGTCGACGCCGCCCACGTCGGCGCCCGCCGCGGCCCTCAGGCCCAGGAGCTCCCCGGTCGAGACGCCGAAGTGGATGCGGGGGACGCCCAGCTCGCCGGCCGCGGTCAGCACCTTGGTGCTCGCCGGCAGCACGAACCGCTCGTAGTCCGACGGCGACAGCGCGCCCGCCCATGAGTCGAACAGCTGGACCGCGGACGCGCCGTTGGCCACCTGGGACCGCAGCGAGTCGATCGCCAGATCGGCCAGGCGGTCCATCAGCTCGTGCCACAGCGGCTCGTCGCCGTGCATCAGCGCCTTGGTCCGCACGTAGGTGCGCGATGGGCGGCCCTCGAGCAGGTAGCTCGCGACCGTGAACGGCGCGCCGGCGAAGGCGATCAGGGGCACCGGCAGCTCGCGCACCAGGTTGCGGACGGTCTCGACGACGTACGGCGTGTCCGCGTCGGGGTCGAGGGGGCGCAACCGCTCCAGGTCGGACCGGTCACGGAACGGCTCGGCGACCACCGGACCGACGCCCGGCTCGATGTCCACGCCGAAGCCGATCGCGTGGACCGGCGTCATGATGTCGGAGTAGAGGATCGCGGCGTCCACGCCGTACCGGCGCACCGGCTGGAGCGTGATCTCGGTCGCGAGCTCGGGATCGGCGATCGCCCGCAGGATGGTGCCCGTGCCCCGGATCGCCCGGTACTCGGGGAGCGAGCGGCCGGCCTGGCGCATGAACCAGACGGGCGTGTGGGGGCTGGGGAGGCCGCGGCAGGTCCGGACGAAGGCGGAGTCCGCGTGGGGCGCCGTCGTCGTGACCTCCGGCGTCGGTCGGTCCGACATCGCCCCGAGTCAACCACGACCGACCTCGCCCCCCACAATGCGCCGGGTGCCGGCCGTAGGGTGGCCACGTGCGCCGCTCCATCGACGACGACCAGGTCCCGCTGCCGCCGCTGCCCGAGGACGAGATCGAGGAGGACGAGCTCGTGCCCGTGAACTGGGCGGTCTCGATCTGCGACGACTACGACGACGCGGACGGTCGGGTCCAGCTGCTGGTCGAGGAGGTGGGCTCCGACCGGACGCCGATGGTCGCCCACCTCGATGCGGACCGGGCCCGACGGCTCCGGCTCGCGCTGGCCTCGGCGCTCAAGGAGCTCGGCCACGACCCGGGTCGCTGACCCGGCCTGATCGGGCCGACCTGGATCTGGCTGGTCCGACCCGGCCTGGACTGACCGACCCGGCCTGGACTGACCGACCCGGTCTGATCGGGCCGACCCGGATCTAGCCGGGCTGACCTGGGTCTGGCTGGTGCGGACGCCGGCGGCCGTGGCGACGCGGGCGGCCCGGAGCGAAGGAGGCCAGGACGAAGAGGGGCGATCTCCGTCCTGGCCAGCGTCAAGCCTCTCCCAAGGGCGGCCGACGTCAGCCAGTCTGGCCGAGCTCCGGCACGCCGCCTACACCTCGAACCCCCTTCGATGATCGAGTTTGCTCGCTCATAGCGAACGTTCTCTCTTTACGGATCCTTCACGCGTCGTCGCGCGATGAGCGCCATAACCTGGGTGATGGTCCCGGTCGCCCCGGGGCCGGGAGAGGAGCCCAGCGTGGGAGCAGGAACGGGACGCGGTGACGCGCCCGAGCAGGCCCCGGTCGCGCGCGCCCGTGCCCGGCGCGGCACCGCTCGCGAGCGGCTGAGGGAGGCCACGGCCCGCATGATGGCCACCGCGACCCTCGACGACCTGACCGCCTTCGTCACGGTCAACCGCCTGACCGCCGAGTCGGGCCTGTCGAGCGGCGCCATCTACTCGGCTTACTCGTCGGACGGTGGACGGAGCGCGCCGCAGGCGGCCGCACGCGACCTCTTCCTGTCGGTCGGTCCCGTGGACGACGAGATGGTGATCGAGATCCTGGAGCAGCTGCACGCGTCGATGGACGCGGCGGAGGACCAGGAGCAGCGCTTCGTGGAGACGCTCGCGGAGCTGGCCGCCGACCCGGTCGTCGAGTCCGCGTTGAGCACCGAGCCCTGGGACTACACGCACCTGTGGATGGCCGCGGCGGTCGCGCTCAACGACGAGGAGGTGCGCGAGTCGCTCTGCCACCTCTACTCCGAGAACACCCGGGCCTACGAGCGGGCGATGGCTCGCGCCCTGGAGCTGGTGGGCAGGACGCTCGTCGAGGGCGTCGACCTGCACACCTTCGCCAGCCTGCTCGTGGCGGGTGCCGACGGCGCGGCGCTGCGGCTCCGCATCGACCCGCTGGCGGATCCCGACCTGGTGCGACTCACCTACCTGTCCACGTTCGCGTCCATGACCCGCCGCGCCGACGAGTCCGACGACCTGTTCGCCAGCCGTCTGCTCGCCGCTCACCGGCCGCCCCCGCAGCCGGTCCACGTGGACGACATCCGCGGGGCGGTCCGCGAGGTGACCAGCCGGGAGGGCTGGGCGGCGGTGACCGTGTCCCGCGTGGTGGCGATCACGGGCATCCCCGAGTCGGTGTTCGTGGCGATGTACCCGACGCGTCACCACCTGGCCGTCTTCGTGTGGGAGGACGTGCTCGGCACCGTCGAGCCCCCGGCCCCGGCCCCTCAGGGGCTCGGGGCCGAGGCCGAGGTGGTGGAGCTCGTCACGGACCTCGCCGAGTCGGCGTGCACCCGCCGGTCGCTCGTGGCGTCGCTCCTGACGGCGCGCCTTCACGCCGCCGCGACGTCCGACGGCGGGGCGTTCGACCCGTCCTCCGAGCGCCTGGTGGCACTGCTGGCGGAGCTGCTCGACGGCGCGGCGGAGGAGGTCCGGACCGTCGCGGCGCGAGCGGCGGTGGACGCGCTGCTGATGGGTGCTGCGGCGTCCGAGGCCGACCCTGGCGAGCTCGCCCGCCTGCTGATCGCCGGTCTGGGCCCGATCAGCGGCGGTGCGGTGGAAGGTTGAACGCCGTCCATCACCGGGTGTCGCCTGCAGCCCGTACGCTGCGGGGCGGGAGAGCGAAGGAGGTCGGGGTGGCCGACAACCCGGGATCGGACGGTGCGCCGGCGGGCGCCCGCGGCACCGCGCGCGAGAGATTGCGGCTGGCGGCGCGGCACCTGCTCACGACCGCCACGCTCGACGACCTGACCAGCTTCATCACCGTGCGCCGCCTCACCGCGGACACCGGGCTGTCGAGCGGCGCCATCTACTCCGCCTTCGCACCCGACTCGGGGGTGGGGCGGCGGACCCGCAGCGCACCGCAGGCCGCGGCTCGCGCCGCGTTCTGGTCCTTGCAGGCCGAGACCGACGTGCTGGTCCAGTCGGTGCAGGCGCTGTTCGACGCTGCGGTCGCAGAGGGCGAGGTCGAGGGATTCGAGTTCATCGAGGGCATCGCCGACCTGCTGACCGGTCCGGTGACCGACTCCGCCAGGGGCACCGACGGGGAGGACGGCTGGAGCTACACGCAGCTGTTCCTGGGCGCCGCGGTCAGCCTCCACGACCCCGAGGTGGCGCAGTTCCTCTCGACGTCGCTCGACGACTACGACCGCGTCTACATGCCGGCGGTGGAGTTGCTGCTGCAGCTGTCCGGGCGCGAGCTGGTGGACGGCGTCGACCTGCGGCGGTTCTGCCGCATGCTCGTCATCGCTGCCGACGGCAGCGCGCTGCGTCTGCGCGTCGATCCCGACCTGGACCCGTCGATCGTCCGCCACATGTACCTGGCCGTGTGGATCGCCATGACCCGACGG
>JAEZAI010000207.1 GCA_023427825.1 Actinomycetes bacterium | reverse complement strand
CCGGCGGCGGCGGTGGTGCCGGCGGCGGTGGCGGTGCCGGTGGCGCTGCGGCGACCGTCGGCGGCGGCGCCGGTGGCGGCTCCTTCGGCGTCTACGCCTTCAACGCGTCGATCGACCTCTCCGGCGTGAACGTCACGGCCGGCCTCGCCGGCAACGGCGGCAAGGGCCAGGGCGGCGGTACCGGCGGCAACGGCGGCAACGGCGGCAACGGCGGCGACAAGTCCTGCTGCGAGGCCTCGGGTGGTGCCGGTGGTGGCGCTGGTGGTGCCGGTGGTGGCGGCGGTGGTGCCGGTGGTGGCGCCGGCGGCGCGTCGATCGGTGTCGTCCACAGCGGCACGGGCACCCTCACGGTCACGGGTTCGTCGTTCGGCGCCCCGGCGACGGCGTCGACCGGTGGTGCTGGTGGCAACGCCGGCCCGGCCGGTGGCTCGGGCAACGGCGGCGTGGGCGGCAACTGCGCCAACATCGGCGGCTGCGGCCCGGCGGCCGGTGCCTCGGGCGGTGCGGGCAACGCCGGTCAGGCCGGCCTCGCCGGTGCGTCCGGCGTGCTGCTCGGCTCGTGGGACAACGGCGCCACCACGGCGCCCGACCACACGGGGGTCCCGCCGACCACGACCACCACGACGACCACGACGCAGCCGGCGACCCCGGTGCACACGGCGGTCGACATGTCCTGCTACACGTCGGCTGCCGGCCAGACGAGCTACGACGCCAACAACACGGGTGCCACGGTGCTCGCGCCGGCGTCGGTCCACTCCGGCTCGGACTTCACGGTCGAGCTGACGCCCGACCCCATGAACGTGCCGGCCTCGGGCCAGGGCTACCCCATCTCGTACGTCGCGAACGTGAAGTACATGTACACGATCCCGGCGGGCGCGACCTTCGTGGGCGCGACGCTCAGCGGTGGCAGCGGCATCGGAACGGGCACGCCGACGGTGACGCAGTCCTCCGGCAAGCTCGTGCTCAACGTGCCGGGCCAGATCGCCGGTGGCTCGACGGGCAACTTCCCGAAGATCACGGCGACGTTCCAGGCCACCGGCTCCTCGGGATCGTCGCTGGCGTTCAAGTACGCCGGGACCTCCTACAGCGATCCCGGCCTGACCTTCCAGACCCGGGTGACTGGCATCCCGATCCTGGGCTCTGTCACGTCGGACTCCAGCTGCTTCGCCCAGACCAACCCGGTCCTGGCGACGATCACGATCAGCTGATCGGGATCGAACTGATCCGGACGGAGCGGGGCCCTTCGGGGCCCCGCTCTGCGTTTTCGGGTCGGTTCCTCACGGTCATCGCGGCACCGGCAGGGCGCGTGCGCGACCTCGGGAACTTCGCGGGCCCACGGGTCGTCGGAGGTGGCATGCGGCGCAACCTCGGTCCGGTCGTCCTCCTCTCCGTGCTCGTCGTCGCGCTGTCGGCGTCGTGCGGCGAGGAGGGCTCGCCTCGGCGCCTGCCGATCGAGGAGTCCGGATCGGGCGAGACCACCGTGCCGGGATCGGCGGACCTCGATGCCGCGCTCGCGGACGCCGGCGTCGTGCCGGAGTCGATGCCCCGGATGCTCGGAGCGCTCGACGGGTTCGAGATCTGCGGATCCGATCACCGATCGGTGCCACCCGGCGAAGCGTCGGTCGCGGCCCGTTGCTTCCTGGACCGCACGCTCGCCGAGCTCGACGCGGTGTACGTCACCACAGCGACCACGGTCGAGGGCGACCCCGTGACGACGGTGTACGTGACCGGGGCGGACGGCAAGGTCGCAGCGTTCCACGACGCGACGCGCGATCACTTCGGCAGCGGCGAGTGGTCCCGCATCGACGCCCCTCGAGTGGCCGCCCGCACGTCCGACGGCGCCGTCGACCTCGCGCTGATCGACGGGGTGGAGGTGGCGCTCGACGCCGAGCTCCCGGCAGCGGTGGACGAGGACGCTCCGGACTGGTTCACCGACCGGGCGGTCCTCGCGTGGTGCGGTATGGACGTGGGGATCGAGGACGTGCAGTTCGAGGCGCGCACGTGCATCCGGCAGGCGATCGAGTCGGGCACTCCGTCGGAATACGCCATCGGGCAGCACGGCGACGAGGGGGAGCGAGGGCTGTACTGGTACCGCGTGCTCGGCCAGGGCCGCATCGAGGTGGTCCAGCGGTTGCTCCCGGGTGCGCCACCGTTCGACACGCCGCCGCCCAGCTGGGCCCGCTACGAGTGCGGATCGGCGCCCGTCACCTTCCTGGACGCGCCGGGTTCCGCGATGGACGCGGCGCCACGCCTCGACACGCTCGAGGGTTGCGAACAGCTCGACGGATAGCTGCCGCCGAGCGGCGCCCGCCCCTGCACGCGTTCGGTCAGGGCGTGACGCGGGTCCAGAGCTGGTCGAACGCGATGCCGTCGAAGAAGGCGGTGGCATCGACGGCCAGACCGTCTCTCAGACGCAGGATCCAGGCGTAGCTGTTGTCGTACCGGACGCCGTCGTTGGCCACACCGGAGCCGTCCCAGATGACGGCGACGGTGTCGCCGTCGGCGAGGACCTGACGGATGACGACGGGCCGGAACCGCTCACCCTGGGCGAACCGCTCACCGAACGGCCCGAGCAGCTGGTCGAGGAACTCCTGCTTGGAGGCGTACTCCTTGGCCGCGAGCGAGTTGCCCTCGACCCGCCAGCGCATCTCGTCGGCGAACAGGTCGCTGATCGGTGCCGAACCGTCGGTCCAGCGCTCGAACGCGTCGAGCACGAGGTGGCGGTTGGTCTCGGTCTCGGTGACGTCGGCGGTCATGTCGGCCAGTGTCGCGGTCCGCTTCGCGCCGGTCCAGGGTTCGACGTCGACGGGCGGAGGTGCGTCGGTACGCTCGTCGCGCGGCTGGTGCCCTTCGGGCGTCGGTCCGGGGAAGGGGGTGCGAGCGTGCGACGCATCAGGCTCAGGACGTGGCTGCTGATCGGCGGCGCGGTGCTGGTGGCGGCCGGGACGTTCGCCTTCCTGCAGTTCCGTCCGGACCTGCTGTTCATCGATCGGGTCGTGGACGAGCCGCTCGATCCGGACGTGGCCGCGGCACTGCGGGCGGGCGAGAACGGTGACGCGTCGACGGATGCCGACGCGGCGACCGTCGTGGCGACGGGGAAGTGGGAGAGCCTTCGGCACTCGACCGCCGGCGACGTAGCGATCGTGCGAACCGACGACGGGCCGGTGCTCGTCTTCGACGAGCTGCGCGGCGACAACGGGCCGGACCTGCACGTCTACCTCTCGCCCGCCGAGCCGTCGGACGACGCGGACTTCCTGGCCGGGGCGATCAGGGTCGACGGGCTCAAGGGGAACATCGGGACGCAGTCCTACGCGCTGCCCGAGGACCTGGACCCGGCGGACTTCCACTCGGTGGTGATCTGGTGCAGGCGGTTCTCCGTCCCGTTCGGGGCGGCGGAACTGCGCGCGGCGTGACGGGCGCGTTCGGGGGTAAGAAGGCCGCATGAGCGATGAGCAGGATCAGGCCGAGGCACTCGACGAGGACGAGATCCGTGTGTCCGACGACGCGCCCGAGTTCGATGACGACCCTGCCCACGACCTGAACGATCCACCCATGCGGGCGATGGGCGTTCACGAGTACGGGATCACCGCCGCCGAGGAGGAGTTCGACGAGCCGCTCGAGGAGCGTGTCCGTCGCGAGACGCCCGACCCGCTGGTCGAGGAGCTCGAGCGGGAGGAGCGGGAGGACGAGCTCGAGGCCCTCGTCGACGAGGCCCTCGACGAGGAGCCCTGACCCGTCGCGCCGGCCAACTTGTGCGAGATCGGCCCGCCACGGGCCTCTGCCGCACAAGTTGAGCCGCCCCGAGCGTTCGTGTGTGGGAGATGCCCGCCACGGGCGTCTGCCGCACAAGTTGAGCCAGCCCCGGCGTTCGTGTGCGAGCGGCGCCCGCCACGGGCGTCTGCCGCACAAGTTGAGCCGGCCCGAGCGTTCGTGTGTGGGAGATGCCCGCCACGGGCGTCTGCCGCACAAGTTGAGGCGAGCGTAGCGCGGAGCGCGCCGGACCCCGGTCAGTCGTCGCCGAGGAGGGCCCGGATGTCGTCGGCGTCGAGTGCGCCCGACAGGTGGTCGTCGTCGCCCTCCATCACGCTCGAGAAGATGGCGGCCTTGCGGGCCTTGAGCTCCATGACCTTCTCCTCGATCGTCCCTTCCGACACGTAGCGGTAGACCATCACCGGGTTCTGCTGGCCGATGCGGTGGGCACGGTCGACGGCCTGGGTCTCGGTGGCGGGGTTCCACCACGGGTCGAGCACGAAGCAGTAGTCCGCTTCGGTGAGGTTCAGGCCGAACCCGCCCGCCTTGAGGCTGATCACGAACACGTCGACGTCGCCGTCCTTGAACGCCGAGATCGGCTTCTGGCGGTCCCGGGTGCGCCCGTCGAGGTAGGCGTGCGCGATGCCCGCCTCGTCGAGCCGGTTCCTGACCAGCCGGAGGTATCGGGTGAACTGGCTGAACACGAGCGCCTTGTGGCCTTCGGCGACGACCATCGTCAGGTCGTCGAGCAGGCGGTCGAGCTTGGCCGAGCCGACGTCGTGGTGATCGGGGTCGACCAGCACCGGGTCGAGGCTCAGCTGACGGAGGATCGTCAACGACTTCAGGATCTCGAACCGGTGCTTCTGCACGTCGTCGACCAGGCCGAGCACCTTTTGGCGCTGCCGCTGGAGCTGGGCCTGGTAGATGCGCTGGTGGCGCGGGCTCAGCTCGATCTCGACGGTCTGCTCGGTCTTGGGCGGCAGCTCGGTGAGCACCTCGTCCTTGGTGCGCCGGCGCATGAGCGGCGCCACCCGCCGTCGCAGCGTGGCCAGCCGCTCGGGGGCACGACCGCTCTCGATGGGCTTGCGGTACACCTCGGCGAACCGCTTGGGGTCGGGGTACAGGCCCGGCGCCGTGATCGACAGCAGCGACCACAGGTCCATGAGGCTGTTCTCGATGGGCGTGCCGGTGATGGCCAGCTTCATGCGGGCATCCAACCGCCGGGCGCACTGGTACGCCTTGCTCTGGTGGTTCTTGACGAACTGCGCCTCGTCCAGCACCAGGACGTCCCAGTCGAGAGTGGCGTACTCGTCGTAGTCCAAGCGGAACAGCGCGTAGGAGGTCACGACGATCCGGGCGTCGCCGACCGCCTGGGCCAGCGTGGTCCGGCGCTTGGCGTGGGTCTGGCGGACGGTGCTGATCGGTACGCCGGGAGCGAAGCGGTCGGCCTCGCGGTGCCAGTTCTCGACCACGCTCGTGGGTGCCACCACGAGGAACCGGGCGCTCGGGTCGGACTCGAGGACGTGCAGGAACAGCGCCAGGGTCTGCACGGTCTTGCCCAGACCCATGTCGTCGGCGAGCACGCCGCCCAGCCCGTTGTCGTGCAGGAACGCCAGCCAGTCGAGGCCCTCCTGCTGGTAGTGCCGGAGGGTGGCGGCCAGACCGGCCGGCGGCGGCACCGGCGTGGGGGCCGACAGGTCGTGCAGCCGGGACACCCGCTCCTTCCATCGCACCGACTGCGAGGCGACCACCCCGAACGTGGTCAGCTCGTCCCACCAGCTCGTCTGGAACGGGTTGATGCGGACCGGGCCGTCGCCATCCGCGTCGATCAGGGCGCGGGCCTCGTCGATGAGCTCTCGGAGCCGGTCGAGCTCCGGGCGGTCGAGGTCGATCCACGTGCCGCTGTCCAGCACCAGGTACGGCTCGTCGCGAGTGAGTGCCGTGAACAGGCGGGCGAACTCCACCTCCTCGTCGCCGACGGTGACCCGTACCGCCAGGTCGAACCAGTCGTTGCCCTCCTCGGCCGGGTCCTGGACGTGGAGCTCGATGAGCGGGTCCTCGGTGGCCTCCCGGAGCGTGGGCGCGTCGCCCGACACCTCGACCGTGACCTGGCCCCGCTCGATGAGCCACGGCACCACCTGCGCGAACAGGATCACCGTGTCGACCCCGGTGATCGAGCGGTCGAGCGGCCGGCCGACGATGTCCGCCAGGCCGTCGAGCAGGTCCGTGGGGAGCTCGAGCTTGTCGACCAGCTCCCGCTCGGCGGCACGGTCCCGGCCGACGCCGAGCGGCGAGAGGAGGGCGTGGTCGATGCGGCGGCGGCCGCGGCGGTAGCGGGCGACCCACTTGAGTGAGGCCGAGTCCACGCTCTCGTGGCGGATGAGGGCGACGATGCCCTCGAGCTCGCTGTCCTCGATGGTGACGGACCCGTCCGACGACCCGACGCTGGCGACCTGGGCCAGCCGGGGCTGGTAGACGTCGAACAGCTCGTCGAGGTCGTCCTCGGGCACGTGGACGGTCCGGCCGTCGATCATGGGGGCGATCGTGTGGTGGACGGGCTTGGCCAGCGGGATGAGCCCCATGTCCGCGCCGTCGGTGACCACCACACCCGTGGGCGGCCGGCCGATGAGCACCTGGGTGCCGGGCGCACCGGCGATGGGTCGGCCCTCGTGGGTGAGCGACGCGGAGAGCGTGACGCCGCCGTCACCGGCGAGGCGCATGTCCACCTGCACCTCGGCCGGCACGTCGGACAGCGTGACCGTGCCGCCGGGATGGTCGGTGATGAGCTGCAC
>JAEZAI010000166.1 GCA_023427825.1 Actinomycetes bacterium | reverse complement strand
GGGGAGGCTCCCCGGACCGGCCCGGTGCGGGCGGTACCATCCAGAGGTCGTGTCGACCTCCCACCTCAGCAGCGCGGAGATCGGGCGCGAGCTGGGCGGGCGGTACCGCCTGGTGGCGCCGATCGGGATCGGGACCTCGTCCCGCGTCTTCCTGGCGGTCGACACCCAGCTCCGGCGTCGCGTGGCGGTCAAGCTGCTGCACGCCGCGCTGGCCGCCGACGACTCGTTCCTGCGCCGGTTCCGGGCCGAGGCCCGGGCCGCCGGTGCCCTGAGCCACCCCAACATCGTGGCCGTCTACGACTGGGGCGAGGACGAGACCGACGACGGCGTGGTGCCGTACCTCGTCACCGAGTACCTGGGCGGCGGCAGCCTGCGCCGGATCCTCGACCGGGGCCGCCCGCTGAGCCCGAGCCAGGCGCTGATCGTGGGCCTCGACACGGCCCGGGCGCTCGGCCACGCCCACCGTCGCGGCCTGATCCACCGAGACGTGAAGCCCGGGAACCTCCTGTTCGACACCGAGGGCCGGCTGCGGCTCGCCGACTTCGGGCTGGCCCGAGCGCTGGCCGAGGCGGCGTGGACCGAGCCGACCGGCACGATGCTCGGCACCGCCCGCTACGCGTCGCCCGAGCAGGCGATGGGCCGCCGACTCGACGGCCGCTCCGACGTCTACAGCCTCGCCCTGGTGATGGTGGAGTGCGTGACCGGCCAGGTGCCGTTCGCCGCCGACACCACCACCGGCACGCTCGCCCTGCGGACGCAGTCGGACCTGGACGTCCCGGCGGAGCTGGCCGGGCTGCGCGGCCCGCTGACCCGCGCCGGCCGTCTCGACCCTGACGAGCGCCCCGACGCCGACGAGCTGGAGATCTCGCTCATGGCCGCGGCGGAGTCGATGCCCCGCCCCGAGCCGCTGCCGCTGGTGGCCACGCTCGACGAGGCGCAGATCACCGCCGAGCTGCGGCTGGTGGAGGGCATCGGGGGCCTCGGCGCGGTGGCGGTCCTCAGCGACCATGCGGACCCCGCTGCGCTCGCCGACGACGACGCCGACCCCGACGGCGACGGCGGACGGGACGGCGGCGCGCCGTCGTCGTCCGACGGGACTGCGCCCGACGGGACCGCGCCGGAACGGACCGCGCCCGACGGGACCGCGCCCGACGGGACTGCGCCCGACGGGACTGCGCCGGACGGCGCAGACGACGAGCCCATCGTCCTCGAGCGCACCCCGATCGTGGTCGCCGAGGAGCACCACCTCCTCGCCGCGTCTCGCCCGGCGTCGTTCGGCCGCGTGGAGCCGTTCGTCCCGGTCGCGTCCGACGACGGGGACGACGAGGACCGGCCCACCACCGTGGTGCCGGTCGCGCCGGCCGCACCGCAACCACGCCGGAGGTGGCCCCTGCGGCTGCTGCTGGCCGTGGCCGTGATCGCCGTGCTCGGCGGTGCCGCGGCGTGGTGGTTCCTCATCCGCGTGCCGGTCCACGACGTGCCCGACCTGGTCGGGACGGACATCGGCGAGGTCCGGGCGCTCGCCAAGGACAACGGGTGGACGCTCGACGACGACACCGTCGTCCGCGTGGACGACACCCGCCCCGGCGAGGTGGTCGAGCAGGCGCCCGCCGCCGGGACCGGCCTGGCCGAGGGCAGCACGCTCGAGGTGACCGTCTCGCTCGGTCCCACCCTCGTGGCGGTCCCCGACGTGGTCGGCACGCCCGAGGAACAGGCCCGTGCCCAGATCGAGGCGGCCGGCCTGAGCGTCGGCCCCAGCAGCACGGCCAACGACGAGGCGGTGCCCGCCGGGTCGGTCGTGTCGGCCGGGCCTGCGCCGGGCCAGGAGGCGCCCGCCGCCGACGGCACCGTCCCCAAGGGCACCGAGCTGGCGCTCGTGGTGTCCACGGGCCCGGCACCGCGCACGGTGCCCGACGGGCTCACCGGAGTCCCGGTCTCGGACGCCAAGGCGCGTCTGGCGTCGGTCCAGCTGACCGCCGACGAGCAGCAGGTCTTCGACGAGTCGGTCCCGGCCGGGATCGTGATCTCGGCGGGTACGCCGCCGGGAACGAGCGTCCCGCGGGACACGGCGGTCGTGCTCACCGTGTCCAAGGGTCCGGCACCGATCGTGGTGCCGCCGGTGACCGGCATGACCGGCACCGCGGCGGCCGCCGCCCTCCAGGCGGCCGGGTTCGGCGTGTCGGGCATCGAGGGGTCGCCGTCGGGCATGGTCCTGGCCACCGATCCGCCGGCCGGCGAGTCGCACCCGCGTGGGTCGCCGGTTCGCGTCTTCACCCGCAGCTGACGGTCGCTGCCCGTGCGTCGGGCGGGCACCGCGCCGGTGGCAGGTCTGGCCGGCGGTGACAGCGGGCACGAACAGTGCTGCGGTCGCGTTGCGGTCGTGTGTCGGCGGAGGCCCCTCGGGGTCACATTCCTTGCCCGAGATCCACCACCTGACGCGTCGGGGCGTTTACGTTGAGCGTCAACGCCGGATCCGTTGGGGTGGTCAGCCGTACGTGGTGTTCCCCAGCCGCCGCGAGTGGCGGCCACCCCAACCGATCCGGCGTTGCGCGTCTGCTCCGCCGTGGCGGGAGGACTAGGTTCGCCAGGCCATGTCTCCCCGTCCTCCCGGTGCCTCGATCCCCGACGGGTCGCCCGGTGACGACGGCCCGCACCGACCGGATCCGGCCGGGTTCGACGACGGCGCCGACACCCACGACCCGATCACCGACGTGGCGGTCGAGGCCCCCGGTGTCGACGAGGAGGCGGTCGTCCCCTGGTCCATGCTGCTGCGGCGGCGCGGCGC
>JAEZAI010000146.1 GCA_023427825.1 Actinomycetes bacterium | reverse complement strand
TCGGGGTCCTTGCGCTGCTCGGTCAGGTACATCTGGTAGAAGGCCGTGCCGCCCCCGACCATGGTCACGCCGTTGGCGGCGAGCACCGGCACCGCCTTGTCGGGGACGAACGCCTCGAAGAGCACGGCGGGGAACCCGGCCAGCAGCATGGTGCCGAAGTAGTCCGGTCCGGCGATGTGGCTGAACGGGAACGCGATCGAGCCCACGTCCTCGGGGCTCATGTCCAGGGCCACGGCCAGTCCGTTGGCGCCGGTGATCAGCGTGCGGTCCGTGTGGCGCACGCCCTTGGGGTCCGACGTGGTGCCGGACGTGAAGTAGACCCACCGCACCTCATGGCCGTCGGTCGGCGCCGCGACGTCGGCCAGCACCGCCGGATCGCCGTCGGGCAGGTCGGCGAACACGTCGACCACCACCGGCTTGTCCGCCAGATCCGCGGTCAGCTCGTCGACCATGGCGGCGAAGTCGAACCCGCCCCACTCGCCGGGCACGAGCACGAACTCGGCGTGCGTGGCGCGGATGGCGTAGCCGACCTCCTTGTGCCGGTAGAAGTGCAGCACGGGGTTCTGCACCGCCCCGAGCCGGGCCAGGGCGAAGCTGGCGATGATCGTCTCGAAGCGGTTCGGCAGCTCCCACGTCACGCGGGTGCCGTGGCGGACGCCGAGGTCGTGGAAGCCGGCGGCGGCGCGCAGGGCGCGGTCCCGGAACTCGGCGCAGGTGATCGAGCGCCCGGACTCGTCGATGAGCAGCAGCGCGTCGGGCGTGGCCTCCGCCCGGCGCTCGACGAGCTCCCACAGCGTCTCGGTGTCGGCGAACGTCATGCCCATGGATCCCCCGGGTGGTCGTGCGGACGGCGGAGGTGACACTAGCCAGCGACGCCACCGGAGGTGAACGGGCGTTCGGCCCGGTCCGGTCGTGCTCGTCGGCCGTGGTCCCGGGCCGGCAACCCGCACGAGCCCCGACGGTGCGGCCCGTAGGCTGGGTCTCCGTGTCGAACTTCGTGGACGAGTGCTCCCTCAACGTGAAGGGAGGGGACGGCGGCGCCGGGTGCGTGTCGTTCCGGCGCGAGGCGCACACCCCGCTCGGCGGGCCCGATGGCGGCGACGGCGGCAAGGGCGGCGACGTCTGGCTGGTGGCCGACCACAACACCGCCTCGCTGCTCGCGTTCCGCGACCACCCGCACCGCAAGGCCCGCAGCGGCGTCCACGGCAAGGGCGCCAAGCGCCACGGCGCCAAGGGCGACGACCTAGTCGTCCCCGTCCCGGTGGGCACGCAGATCACGGACTGGGAGGGCCAGCCGCTCGCCGACCTGGTGAGCCACGGCGACCGCTGGCTCGCTGCGGCCGGCGGCCAGGGCGGCAAGGGCAACGCCCGGTTCCTGTCGAACAAGCGGAGGGCGCCCGGCTTCGCCGAGCAGGGCGAGGTGGGGGAGGAGCGCTGGATCCGCCTGGAGCTCAAGCTCATGGCGGACGTGGCGCTCGTCGGGTTCCCCAACGTGGGCAAGTCCACGCTGATCAGCCGCATCTCGGCCGCCAAACCCAAGATCGCCGACTACCCGTTCACCACCCTCGAACCCAATCTGGGCGTCGTCCGCCTGGATGACGGCTTCGAGATGGTCGTCGCCGACATCCCCGGGCTCATCGAGGGAGCGGCCGAGGGCCGCGGGCTGGGCCACCGGTTCCTCCGCCACATCGAGCGGGCGTCGGTCCTGGTGCTGCTGCTCGACCTCTCGCCGTTCGCCGGCGCCACCTGGCAGGAGCAGGAGGCCACCCTGCTCGGGGAGCTCGGTGACTACCGACCGGACCTCCTGACGCGGCCCCGGCTGCGGGTCGGTTCACGGGCGGACCTCGCCGAGCACGGCGTGGTCGACGGCTTCGAGGGCCTGGTCGTCTCGGCGGTCACGGGCGAGGGCATCCCGCAGCTCATCGGCGCCCTGCGGCGCGAGGTGGAGACCGCCCGCGCCGAGCAGGCACCGCCCGAGGGGTTCGTCACGCTGCGGCCCGCGGTCGAGGGCATCACGATCAGCCGCCGCGACGACGGCAGCTTCGTGGTCGAGGGCCGGGAGGCGATCCGTGCCGTCAACCTCAACGACCTGACCAACCCCGAGGCGCTGGACGTGGCCCGAGAGCGGCTCGCCAAGCTGGGCGTCGATCGTGCCCTGGGGCGCGCCGGTGCGCGCAACGGCGACGTGGTCCACATCGGGGGCCTGTCGTTCGACTACGAGTCGGACACCGACATGGCCGTGCAGCCCTTCGACGAGGCCCCCACCGAGGACCTCGACGACCTCGAGGACCTCGAGGACCTCGACGACGTCGATCACGAGCCGGTCGATCCCGACGAGGGGGCCGCGCCGTGAGGGTGGTGCTCAAGCTCGGCACCTCCAGCCTGACCGACCGCCACGGCGTGATCGACGCGGACGCGGTGGCCAAGACCGCGCACGAGGTCGCCACGGCCCGCGACGCGGGCCACGAGGTGGTGCTCGTGTCGTCGGGCGCGGTGGCGGCCGGACTCCCGGCGCTGGGCATCGGAGCCGACGAGCGCCCCCGCGACGCCCGAACCCTGCAGGCCGTGTCGGCCGTCGGGCAGGCCCGCCTCATGCAGACCTGGGGCGAGCACCTGGGAACCCACGGCCTGGTCGGCGGTCAGGTGCTCCTGGCCCCGCTCGACTTCATGGTGCGGGCCCAGTACCTGCACGCCCGGTCCACCCTGGAGCGCCTGCTCGAGCTCGGCGTGGTCCCCGTCGTCAACGAGAACGACGCGATCGCGGACGACGAGATCCGCTTCGGCGACAACGACCGGATCGCCGCGTTGGTGGCCCAGCTGCTGGGTGCCGAGCTGCTCGTGCTCCTGACCGACACGCCGGGCCTGATGGACGCGGACCCCCGGGTGGCGGCCGAGGCGTCGCTGATCGAGGAGATCGTCGAGGTCGACCAGCAGCTCGAGGAGCTGGCCGGGGGAGCGGGATCGGACCGCGGGTCGGGCGGCATGGCGTCCAAGTTGGCCGCGGCCAAGATGGCGTCGTGGTCGGGCGTGCGGGCCGTGATCGCCGCCGCCGGTCGCCCAGGCGTGGTCGCCGATGCCATCGCCGGACGGGCCGGCGTGGGCACGATCGTCCTGCCCCGGGCGCGTCGCCTGTCCGCCCGCAAGCTCTGGAT
>JAEZAI010000128.1 GCA_023427825.1 Actinomycetes bacterium | reverse complement strand
GCGGCGTTGACCTTCTTGGCCAGGCGGGCCTTGCGGCGGGCGGCGGTGTTCTTGTGGAGCACGCCCTTGGCCGCGGCCTGGTCGATGCGCTTGATGGCGTCCTGGAGCAGCTCGTCGGCGGGCTCGCCGGCGTCGACGGCGGCCTCGACCCGCTTGGTACGGGTCTTCAGCTCGGAGCGGACCGCGCGGTTGCGCTCGTTGGCCCTCTCGTTCTGACGGTTGCGCTTGATCTGGCTCTTGATGTTCGCCATGGCGGTTGCTGTCCGGTTCCTGATCGATCGCGGCCGGCGCACCGGCCGGCGGGGGCGTGGATGCCCGACACTCGCCGGGCGACCGGTCAACGATAGCCGCGACGCCGCTCGCGGCGCACTCCGTGGCGGTGACGGGCGTCTCGCCCCGACGTGATGCCGGGCTCCGCCGGTCGCGCTGCCAGACTGGTGGGCCGACCGCAGCCGGAACCACCGGCTCGTCGCCCTCACCGCATGACCTCGCTCGACGCCATCCGCAACATCTCGATCATCGCCCACATCGACCACGGGAAGTCGACGCTGGCGGATCGCATGCTCGAGATCTGCGGCGCCGTCGACCCCCGCGACATGCGGGCGCAGTACCTGGACTCCATGGACCTGGAGCGGGAGCGGGGCATCACGATCAAGCTCCAGTCGGTGCGGCTCCAGCACCGGTCCCACGTGCTCAACCTGATCGACACGCCCGGCCACGTGGACTTCGGCTACGAGGTGTCCCGGTCGCTCGCCGCGTGCGAGGGCGTGATCCTGGTCGTCGACGCGTCGCAGGGGATCGAGGCCCAGACGCTGGCCAACTGCTACCTGGCGCTCGAGAACGACCTGGAGATCGTCGCCGCCCTGAACAAGATCGACCTTCCGGCGGCTGACCCCGACACGTACGCCGAGGAGATCGAGAACGTGCTCGGCATCCCGGCCGAGGACATCCTGCGCATCTCCGCCAAGACCGGTGACGGCGTGAGCGACCTGCTCGACGCCGTCGTCGAGCGCATCCCGGCGCCCGAGGGCGACCCCGACGCCCCGCTGCAGGGCCTGATCTTCGACAGCCACTTCGACCAGTACCGCGGGGTGGTCAGCTCGGTCCGGGTCGTCAACGGCCACCTGCGCACCGGCTCCCGCCTGAAGTTCATGCAGGCCGGCGCCACGCACGAGGCCATCGAGGTGGGCGTGCGCACACCCGACAACCTGCCGGTCGACCAGCTCGGCCCCGGCGAGGTGGGGTACCTCATCGCGGGCATCAAGGACGTCGGCGAGGCCCGCTCCGGCGAGACGGTGACCGACAACTCGGCGCCTGCGGACGAGCCGCTCGCCGGCTACCAGGACCCCAAGCCCATGGTGTTCTGCGGTCTGTGCCCGGTGGACGGCGACGAGTTCGAGGACCTGCGCGAGTCACTCGAGAAGCTGCAGCTCAACGACGCCAGCTTCACCTACGAGCCCGAGACGTCGGGTGCGCTCGGCTTCGGGTTCCGCTGCGGCTTCCTGGGCCTGCTCCACATGGAGATCATCCGGGAGCGCCTGGAGCGCGAGTTCGACCTGAACCTGATCGCCACCGCGCCCTCGGTCGAGTACCGAGTCGTCCGCGACGACGGCCACGAGATCGTGATCGACAACCCCGCCGATCTGCCGGACCCCGGGGCCATCGAGCAGGTCCTCGAGCCGTACCTGCGGACCACGATCATCTCGCCCACCACCTACACCGGCGCCCTCATGGACCTGTGCCAGACCCGCCGGGGCGAGATGTTGAAGATGGAGTACCTGTCGCCCGAGCGCGTGGAGCTGCAGTACAAGATGCCGCTCGGCGAGGTCGTCATGGACTTCTTCGACCAGCTCAAGAGCCGCACCCAGGGCTACGCGAGCCTGGACTACGAGCCGATCGGCTACGAGCCCGCGGACCTCGTCAAGGTCGACATCCTGATCGCCGGCGACCCGGTGGATGCGTTCAGCTCGATCGTCCACAAGGACAAGTCCTACGACTACGGCAAGAAGATGGTGGACAAGCTGCGCGAGCTGATCCCTCGCCAGCAGTTCGACGTGCCGATCCAGGCCGCGATCGGCGCCCGCATCCTCAGCCGCCAGACGGTGAAGGCGTACCGCAAGGACGTGACCGCCAAGCTCTACGGCGGCGACGTGTCCCGCAAGCGCAAGCTCCTCGAGAAGCAGAAGGAGGGCAAGAAGCGCATGAAGCACCTGGGACGCGTCGAGGTGCCCTCCGACGCCTTCATCAGCGCCCTCCGGCTGGAGGACTGAGCGCAGCGATGTCCTCCGACCGCGCGAGCGCAGCGAGCCGGGCGGCGCGGGGCCCGGGGGCGGAGCCCCCGCAGGTGGAGGACTGAGCGCAGCGACGTCCTCCGACCGCGGGAGTCGGCAGTCGGCGGACGGCGGGTCCACCGAGGCGCCCTCAGCGCCTGCAGCGTGGCTGAATTGGCACTCGCGTACACTGAGTGCCAATGCTCGACGACCGCCCACTGGACCAGCGCAAGGCCGCCATCCTGCGCGCCGTCGTCCAGCAGTACATCGAGACGGCGCAGCCGGTGGGGTCCACGACCGTGGCCAACCGACCCGACGTCGCGGTGTCGTCGGCCACGGTGCGAAACGAGATGACGGTCCTGGAGCGCGAGGGGTACCTGGCGCAGCCCCACACGAGCGCGGGTCGGGTGCCCACCGAGAAGGGCTACCGCTTCTTCGTCGACGCCCTGCCCGGCGTCGACAGCCCCAGCCCCACCAACGTGCGGGCGGTCCGGGACTTCTTCGCGTCGGCGCACGGCGAGCTCGAGTCCATGCTGCGCGAGACCACCCGGCTGCTGTCGAGCCTGACCCACAGCGCGGCGGTCGTCGTGGGCGACCCTCCCGAGGTGGCGTCCGTGCGGTCGGTGCAGCTCGTCGACCTGAGCCCGCGCACGGTGCTGGCCGTCGTGGTGCTCAGCAACGGCGTGGTCCTCAAGCGGACGTTCGATCCCGGTCCCGACGTCCCTGACGGGCTGTCGGCCGACGACCTGGCCGCCGCGCGGGCGCTGGTGGTGCAGGGGATCGTCGATCGCGGGGTCGCCGAGCTGTCGGCCTGGTCCGCACCGTCGGGGGCCCCCGGTGCGTCGGTGGCGGACGCCGCGGCCGACGCCGTCCGGCTCGCCGTCGCCGAGGCCGGCCAGCAGGTGTTCGTCGACGGCGCCGCCCACGTGGCGGGCTCCTTCGAGACCCGCGAGACGGTCGAGCAGGTGCTGACGATCCTGGAGCAGCACTTCGTCGTCGTGTCGCTGCTCAAGGAGCTGATCGACGGCGGGCTCACCGTGGCCATCGGCTCCGAGACCGGTGTGGAGACCCTGGCCGACTGCGCGCTCGTGGTGGCGCCGTACTCGGCGGGTGGGGCGCCGGCCGGCGCGATCGCCGTGCTCGGCCCCACGCGCATGGACTACGCCGAGACGGTGTCGACGGTCTCGGTGGTGAGCCGACGACTCAGTCGCATGCTGACCGAAGGACGACCGGCCGAAGGATGATGGGTGGCTGACCTGTACGAGATCTTGGAGGTGTCGCGCGATGCCTCCATGGACGAGATCAAGCGCTCCTACCGGCGTCTGGCCCGCGAGTGCCATCCCGACGCCAACCCGGACGACCCCGAGGCCGAGGCGCGCTTCAAGGAGCTCGCCGCCGCCTACGAGGTGCTGTCGGACCCCGAGAAGCGCGGCCGCTACGACCGGTTCGGCTCGGCTGACGGCTTCGACCTGGGCGACCCGTTCGGCTCCGGGGCGTCGGGGCTGGGCGACCTGTTCGACGCGTTCTTCAGCGGCGGCGCCGGCCCGTTCGGCGGCGGCCGTCGCGGCCCGGCGGGCCCGCAGCGCGGCAGCGACCTGGAGGTCGTCGCCACGATCGACTTCAACGACGCGGTGTTCGGCACGCAGACCGACGTGACGGTCCGTACCGCCACGTCGTGCGAGGACTGCGGCGGCACGGGCGCCCAGCCGGGCACCAGCCCCGAGACGTGCGCGGACTGCGGCGGCAGCGGCGAGGTCCGCATGGTCCGCCAGACGGTCCTCGGGCAGATCGTGACCGCGACCGTGTGCCGTTCCTGCGGCGGCGCCGGCCAGACGATCGCGTCGCCGTGCCCCTCGTGCGCGGGTGAGGGTCGGCTCGTCGGCGACCGGACCTACACGGTCGACGTGCCCCAGGGCGTGGACGACGGCTCCACCCTGCGGCTGACCGGTCGGGGTGCCGTCGGCCCCCGGGGCGGGCCCCCGGGCGACCTCTACGTGCACCTGCGGGTCACGCCGCACCCGCGCTTCGCCCGCGAGGGCGACGACCTGGTCGAGCACCTGTCGATCGGCATCGCCCAGGCCGCGCTGGGCGTGCGGCTGCCGCTCGAGACGCTCGACGGGTGGGAGGACCTCGTGGTCCCCAAGGGCACTCAGAGCGGCCAGAGCTTCCGGCTGAAGGGTCGGGGTGTGCCGCACCTGGGCGGCCGCCGGCGCGGCGC
>JAEZAI010000121.1 GCA_023427825.1 Actinomycetes bacterium | reverse complement strand
GACGTCGACCGGCCGGCGGTGGCGGGCCGGTGGCTGTTCCTCGCCCAGGGCCCCGCCTGAGCGGACCGGGCTGGTGCTGCCCTCCGCCGGGCGGGCTGGCGCTGCCCTCCGCCGGGCGGGCTGGCGCTGCCCTCCGCCGGGCGGGCTGGGTCAGCCGTCGGCCAGCCTCGGTGGGAGCCCGCCCGTGGCGATCGGACCCCAGCGCTCGATCTGCAGCCGGATCAGGCACTTGCCCTGGGACCGCATGGCCTCGCGGTACTCGTCCCAGTCGGGGTGATCGCCCGAGATCGAACGGAAGTACTCGACCAGCGGCTCCACCGCGTCGGGCAGGTCGACGACCTCGCCCCGGCCCCAGACCTGCACCCACGGACCGTTCCAGTCGTCGGACAGCACGAGCGCGGAGCACGACGGGTCCCGCCGGAGGTTGCGCACCTTCGCTCGCTCCGGATAGCTGGCGACCGTCAGCCGGCCCTGGGAATCCACCCCGGCGGTGATGGGCGACGACTGCGGCGAGCCGTCGCGCCGGGTGGTGGTGAGCACCACGTGGTGGCGCGGTCGCAGGAACTCGAGCAGCTCGTCGCGCCCGACGGTCGTGTTCGTGGCGATCGTCCGTGCCATCGGGTGTCCTCCGCTCAGCGCCAAGGGGTGACGAGGTCCTGCAGACCCGGGGCGAGGGCCCGCTGGAGGAACGGTCCCATGGAGACGCGGTGCACGCCCATGGCCCGGAGGTCGTCGAGGGAGCCCGCCGCCGAGCCGTCCACCGGGTGGGCGATCACGTTGACGGGACCCGACAGCTCCGCGAGCAACGTGCGGACGGTGTCGGCGTCGCGAGCACCCACCGGATACGAGCACCGGGAGCCGGCGGCCTCGCACAGCTGCAGCCGCGCGATCGCCTCGGCCAGCGGGTCGTCGAACGTCTCGGCCTTGCCCAGGAAGGCGTCCGTGCGGGCGTTGATCACCAGGTCGACTCCTGCGTCATCGGCCGCCGCGCGGAGGGCGCCGATGTAGTCGGCGTGCTCCTGACGGGACCGCATGCGCCCCTCGCTGTGGACGGTGTCCTCCACGTTGATGCCCACGGCGCCGGCGCCGAGCACGCGCTCCACCAGCTCGGCGGGTTCGGTGTCGTAGCCGGATTCCACGTCCGCGCTCACCGGCACGTCGACCGCGCCGGTCACGCGGGCGATGCCGTCGAGCGCGTCGGCCAGCGACATCCCCTCGTTGTCGGCCTGGCCTCGCGAGTCGGCGAGCGGGTGGCTGCCGATCGTGAGGGCCGGGAAGCCGGCGTCCACCACGGCCCGGGCCGACCAGGCGTCCCAGACGGTGGGGAGGACGAGCGTCCGCCCCGAGTGGTGGAGGTCCAGGAGCTGTGTCGCGCGTGCTGCGAGGTCTGCCATGGCCTCCACGCTGCCACCCGCAGCACCGGCGCGCTCGGTCGGTGCTGCGGATGGCTCGGGAGGGCTACTGCTCGACCCAGAGGCCCAGGACGGGATGGCCGGTGGCCAGGCCCGGGAACGGCTTGCCGCCGTCGGGCAGGTCGGGCCCGTAGACGCCGTGCACGTCGGTCGCCGTGGCCACGTTCCACTCCACCCAGTTGAGCCAGAGGTTGTAGGCCTGGCTGGCGAAGCGCTTGTTGATGTCCTGGTAGATCCCGGCCGCCTTCTCCTTGTCGGGCTCGGCGCGGCCGGCGTCGAGCAGGCGGTCCATCTCGGCGTCGGTGAACTTGCCGAAGTTCACCGGCGAGCCGCCCTTCCACCAGATGTACTGGCCGTCGGGGTTGCCGCCCGGGTGGTTCCGCCAGTCGATCATGTTCCAGTCATCGCCCAGCGCCGTGTTGATCAGCACGGCCTGCTCGACGTTGCGGATGTTCGCGGTGATGCCGGCGTTCTTCAGCTGCTCCTGCAGGAACTGCAGCAGCTTCACCGTGCCGGGATCGGGCGTGCCGACGAGCGTGAACTCGAGCGACCGACCGGTCTCGGCCTCGTACTTGGCGACGTAGTCCTTGGCCTTGTCGACGTCGTAGTCGGGGAACCCGGTGTCCTCCAGGTAGCCGATCTCGCCGGGGGCGAACGGACCCGAGGCGACCTTGAACAGGTCGAGGTTGCGCACGGCGTTGAGCTGCTCGCGGTTGATCGCGTGGACCACCGCCAGGCGTGCGTTGATGTTGTCGAACGGCGGCTTCGAGGTGTTGAACAGCTCGTAGGTGACCTCGGTGTAGTCCGTGGTCGCAGTCAGGTCGAGCTTGCCCTGCTCCTCCTCGTTGCGGAGCGTGTCGATCTCCTCGGCAGCGGACTCGTGCAGCGCGTTCAGCTCGCCCGCGAGGAGCGCGTTCACGCGGGCGGTGGCGTCGGGCATGGGCCGGAACTCGATCGAGTCGAGGTACGGCAGCTGGTTGCCGTCCGCGTCCTTCTGCCAGTAGTCGGGGTTCTTCTTCGCCGTGAGGTGGTCGTTCTGCTTCCACTCCTCGAGCTCGAACGGTCCGGTGCCGATCAGGTTGCGGTCGCACGTCGCGGCGTCGTCGAGCTGGGCCTGGGCCATGATGCCGGAGCGGCCGTCGTTGAACAGGTACGCGGGGAACGCCGGCCAGGGGGTGGAGGTCGTGACCTTGACCGTCATCGGGTCGACGACCGCGACGTCCGAGACCGGCTCGTAGACGAAGGCGAACAGCAGCGGGGAGCGGCCCGGGTACTCGCCCCGCCAGGCATCGATGTTGTTCTTGACCACGGTGGCGTCGAGCGCGGAGCCGTCGTGGAACGTGATCCCGTCGCGCAGCGTGATCGTCCACTCGGTGAAGTCGGCGTTGGGCGTGACGGACTTGGCCAGGTACGGCTGGTAGACGGCGTCCGCGTCGGGGGCGGTCAGCGTGTCGTAGATGGCGCGAGCCACCTGGATGCCAGAGATCGCGAGCTGCGCCTCGGGCAGGCACCAGCCGCCCGCGGTCTCGGCCTCGACGCCGTAGGTGACGGTGCCACCGGCCACCGGCGTGCCGGGATCGTCGCCGCCGGATCCGCCGCCGCCGGAGTCGTCGGATCCGCCGCCGCAGGCAGCCACGAGCAGCGACGCCGCCAGGACGAGTGCGGCCGCCGCGGTGACGCGACGGCGATGGGAGTGCTGGGTTCGGTGCACGGTCTCTCCTCGGTCCGGGGCAGGACGGCCCCTGGAGATCATGCACCTCTCTTCGGCAGGATCCGAACGGCACCGCGCGTGACATCCATCGCTCGCCGTGCGTCGGGGCATGCTGTGGCTCCATGGGAACCACCTCCTCCGACGCCGGCCTGCTCGAGGGGCGGCGCGTGATCGTCGTCGGCTCCACGCACGGCATCGGCCGGGCGGTGGCCGAGGCGCTGGTCGGCCACGGTGCCGCGGTGGTGGTGAACGGGCGCGACGGCGACGCGGCGGCCGAGGTCGTCGCCGGCATCCGGGACGGCGGCGGCACCGCCGCGGCGGTCGTGGGGGCGGCGGCGCGGCCCCAGGTGGCCCGGGCGCTGCTCGACGCGGCGCTCGACGAGTTCGGCGGCGTGGAGGCGCTCGTGACCTGTGCCGGCACACCGGAGCCGCCCGGCTCGTCGATCCTGGACGTCTCATCCGAGGAGTTCGCGGACCTGATGGCGTCGCACCTCGGCACCACGTTCGAACCGTGCCGCGTGGTCGTGCCCCACCTGGTCGAACGAGGCGGCGGCGCGGTCGTGACCACCGGCTCGCACGCCTTCACCGGCACCTACGGCGGCACGGGCTATCCGGCCGGCAAGGGCGCGGTCACGAGCCTGACCTACGCGTTGGCGGCCGAGCTCGCCGAGCGCGGCGTGCGCGTCAACGCGGTGTGCCCGGGCGCGGCGACCCGCCTGTCCACCGGCGAGGAGTACGAGGCCCACATCGAGGCCCTGCACGCCCGGGGCCTGCTGGACGACGCCACCCGGTTCGGCTCGCTCGACCCCGGTCCGCCCGCCCATGTCGCGCAGCTCTACGCGTTCCTGGTGAGCGACCTGGCGGCAGGGATCACCGGTCAGGTCCTGGCCGGCGCCGGAGGCTATGTGGGACGGTTCCCCCGGCCCGAGGCGGAGCTGCTCACCTGGCGGGACCACCACACCGCTCCGCCGTGGACGCCGTCCGAGCTGGCCGGGATCCTGGGCGCGGCTGACGGGGCGTCGTGACGGGCGCCCGCGCCGAGGGGCCGCCCGAGGACGCAGCGGCGCCGGTCGCGCTGCTCCTGTCGGTGATCGGCCTGCTCGGCTGCTTCCCCGTGGCCATGACCGCGCTCGCCATCGCCTACCTGGCGCGGGAGCGGATCCGGAAGTCCGACGGGGCCCTCGGCGGGGAGCGGACGGTGCGCACCGCCGTCGTGCTCGGGTGGGTGGGCATCGGCGTGTCGGTGCTGGCGTTCGGTGCGCTGGGCATCGCGGCACTCGTGCGTCGAGGCTCCTGACGAATACGGTGCGGCGCTGACATCGGTCCGGACGGGATCGACCGAGCACGGGGTGGCAGCGTGGCAGAGCAGGGG
>JAEZAI010000064.1 GCA_023427825.1 Actinomycetes bacterium | reverse complement strand
CCCGTCGTCGTTGCGCCCGCACCCGCTCACATCCACCCCCCCTGCCGTCCCCGCGGCACACGTGACCCGGAGCCCCGACATGCTCGACGCCAACATCGCCGCACAGCTGAAGTCCCACCTGGAGAAGATCACGCAGCCGGTCGTGCTGCGGTCGTCGCTCGACGACAGCCCCAAGTCCGCCGAGCTCGCCGAGCTGCTCGACGAGATCGCCGCCATGTCCCCGCGCATCACGGTCGAGCGCGCCGACGACGACGACCGTCGCCCCAGCTTCGCCATCGTCCGAGCCGGCACCGACGTGTCGGTCCGCTTCGCGGGCATCCCCCTGGGCCACGAGTTCACCTCGCTGGTGCTGGCACTGCTGCAGGTCGGCGGCCACCCCTCCACCGCCAAGGAGGAGACGATCCGCCAGATCCAGGACCTGCCGGGCGAGCTGCACTTCGAGACCTACTTCTCGCTGTCGTGCCAGAACTGCCCCGACGTGGTCCAGGCGCTCAACCTCATGAGCGTGCTGAACGCGAACATCCACCACACCGCGATCGACGGCGCCCTGTTCCAGGACGAGGTCGACGAGCGCCAGGTCATGGCCGTGCCGTCGGTGTTCCTGAACGGCGAGCCCTGGGGCCAGGGTCGCATGACGCTCGACGAGATCGTCGCCCAGCTGGACTCCGGTGCCGCCGAGCGCCGGGCCGCCGAGCTGGCCACCAAGGACACCTTCGACGTGCTCGTCGTGGGCGGCGGCCCGGCCGGCGCCGCGGCGGCCGTGTATGCGGCCCGCAAGGGCATCGCCACCGGTGTGCTCTCCGAGCGCTTCGGCGGCCAGGTGCTCGACACGATGTCGATCGAGAACTTCATCTCGGTGCCCTACACCGAGGGACCCAAGCTCGTTTCCGCGCTCGAGCAGCACGTCCACGACTACGACGTCGACGTGATGGACCTCCAGCGCGCCGTGCGGCTGATCCCGGCCGAGGCGCCGGGCGAGCCCGTCGGCGTCGAGCTCGAGAACGGGGCGGTCATCCGGTCCCGCAGCGTCGTGCTGTCGACCGGCGCCCGCTGGCGGCACATGGGCGTGCCCGGCGAGCAGGAGTACCGCAACAAGGGCGTCACCTACTGCCCGCACTGCGACGGCCCGCTCTTCAAGGGCAAGCGCGTCGCGGTCATCGGCGGCGGCAACTCGGGCGTCGAGGCCGCCATCGACCTCGCCGGCGTCGTCGCCCACGTCACCCTGATCGAGTTCGACGACCAGCTGCGTGCCGACGAGGTCCTGCAGCGCAAGCTGCGCAGCCTGCCCAACGTCGACATCCTGGTCAGCTCGCTGACCACCGAGGTCCTCGGCGACGACGAGAAGGTCGTCGGCCTGCGGGTCAAGGACCGCACGACCGACGAGGAGCGCGTCGTGGACCTCGACGGCGTGTTCGTCCAGATCGGCCTGCTCCCCAACACGGAGTGGCTCGATGGCACGGTCGAGCTGTCGCCCCGCAAGGAGATCCTCATCGACGACCGCGGCCAGACCTCGGTCCCGGGCGTGTTCGCCGCCGGCGACTGCACCACCGTGCCGTTCAAGCAGATCGTGATCGCCATGGGCGCCGGCGCCACCGCCTCGCTCAGCGCCTTCGACCACCTGATCCGGACCAGCACGCCGGAACCGGTGGCGGTCTGACAACATCGACCGAGCGCCGTGCGCCCGGACCCCAGGGTCCACCCCGGGGTCCGGGCGGTGCGCCGGACAGGAGGGCCACCGTGAACCTGCGTGAGCTCGAGTACCTGGTGGCCGTCGCGGACCACCGCCACTTCGGTCGGGCCGCCGAGGCGACCTTCGTGAGCCAGCCCACCCTGTCCACCCAGCTCAAGAAGCTGGAGCAGGAGCTCGGCGTCACGCTGGTCGAGCGCAGCCGCAGCGGCGTGATGCTGACCCCCGCCGGCGAGGCCGTCGTCGAGCGCGCCCGCGTGGTGCTCCGCGAGACGGCCGACATCCGCAGCATCGCCCGGCACGCCGCGGACCCGTCGACGGCCACGCTGCGGGTCGGGCTCTTCCCGACCCTCGGCCCCTACCTGCTCCCCCACGTGGTGCCGAACGTGCGAGAGCGCCTGCCCAAGGTCGAGCTCCTGCTCGTGGAGGAGAAGACCGAGGTCGTGCTGCAGCGCCTGTCCGACGGCGCGCTCGACGTCGGCGTGCTCGCACTGCCGATCAACGACGAACGGCTGCACGTGGAGCCGCTCTTCACCGAGGACTTCTTGCTGGCCGTCCCGGCGACGCACCCGCTGGCCGACCACGAGGGCCCCGTCGACGTGTCGGTCCTGGCCGGCGAGCAGGTGCTCCTGCTGGAGGAGGGCCACTGCCTGCGCGACCAGGCGCTGAGCGTGTGCCAGGTGGGCGGGGCGTCCGAACGGCGCGGCTTCCGGGCCACGAGCCTGGAGACGCTGCGTCAGATGGTCGCGGCCGGCGTCGGCGTGACCCTGCTCCCCGAGCTGGCCGTGCGCCCGCCGGTGCCCGAGCAGCGCGACATCCGGCTGCTGCGGTTCAGCGAGCCGGTGCCGAACCGGCGGATCGCCATGTTCTGGCGGTCGAGCAGCACCTACGGGAGCCTGCTGCCCGAGCTCGCCGAGGTGTTCCGGGACCTGCCGCCGGGACTCGTCGAGACCGCCCGGCCGACCGCCGCCGAACCGGTGTCCGTCGGTGCGACCCCGGTGTCAGCCGGGACGGCTCACTCCTCGTAGGCGTCGATCCGCCGCAGGCGGGCCACGGCCAGGTCCGGGCTGGGGTCGTCGGTCCAGACGGCGGTCACGTTGCCGCGGACGTCGATCAGCACGGTGGTCGGGCGACCCGGCTCGTACGACGCGCCGAAGCGCTCGGCCAGCGCGCCGGCCGGGTCGGCGAGGATCCGCACGTTGCCCTCGATGCCGTCGTCGAGATCCTCCACGTCGGCCTGGGTGCGCTTGGCCACCGCGAGCAGCTGCACGCGGTCCCGACCGAAGTCGACGAGGTGCTGGCCCATGC
>JAEZAI010000054.1 GCA_023427825.1 Actinomycetes bacterium | reverse complement strand
GTCTCGTGGGCTCGGAGATGTGAATAAGAGACATGAACGATCTTCCCGAACGACCCGACCGACCTGAACGACCCGACCGAGCAGAACACGGAGAACCCGAGCATGTCCGACTTCGAGTACGTCCTGTACGAGCCGCTCGACGAGGGCCGCATCGTGCGGATCCTGCTGAACCGGCCCGAGGCGCGGAACGCGCAGAACCGGGGGATGCTCGTCGAGCTGAACGACGCCTTCCTCCGGGCCGAGGCGGACGACGAGGTCCGTGTGGTGATCCTGGGCGGTGCCGGCCCGATGTTCACCTCGGGCCACGACCTGGGTTCCAAGGTGTCGCTCGACGAGATGCAGTCGCACCGCTCCTGGCAGGAGAACGGCGGCACCCGCACCGGCGCCGAGCGCCTGATGCTCCAGGAGTGGCACCACTACTTCGAGAACACCCGGCGGTGGCGCAACCTGCGCAAGATCACGATCGCCCAGGTGCACGGGCCGGTCTACGCGGCGGGGCTCATGCTCATGTGGGCGTGCGACCTGATCGTGGCGTCTGACGACGTGGTCTTCGCCGACGTGGTCGGGACCCGGCTCGGGATGTGCGGCGTCGAGTACTTCGCGCACCCGTGGGAGTTCGGACCGCGCAAGGCCAAGGAGCTGCTGCTCACCGGCGACTCCCTGTCGGTCGACGAGGCGTACCAACTCGGCATGGTGTCCAAGGTGTTCCCGCCCGACGAGCTGGCGGACCGCACGCTGGAGTTCGCACGCCGCATCGCCGACACGCCCACGATGGCCGCGCTGCTCATCAAGGAGGCGGTGAACCAGAGCGTCGACAACATGGGCTTCTACAACGCACTCAACGCCTGCTTCACGCTCCACGAGCTGAACCACTCGCACTGGGCCCAGGTGCACGAGAACGGCTACCCGATCGCGCAGGAGGAGGACGGCGTGCCCAACTGGAAGCAGGCGCCGCCGATCGTGCCGGCGCGGCGCGACCAGGTCCGGGCCGATGGCTGAGCGTTCGACGGGCGAGCGGGGAGCGACGATGGGTGACGAGCTGCTGGTCGAGGTCGACGACGGGATCGCGGTGGTGACGCTGAACCGGCCCGACTCGCTGAACGCCACGGACGAGGCGCTGCACGGCGCGCTCGCGGCGGTGTGGCCACGGCTGTCGGCCGATCCCGACGTCCGTGCCGTCGTGCTGACCGGCAACGGTCGGGCGTTCTCCGGAGGCGGGGACCTCGACCTCCTGCAGCGGATGACCGAGGACCTCGACCTGCGCGCCCGCATCATGGCCGAGGGGATCGACATCGTGGAGGCGATGACCGCCGTGCCGGTGCCCATCGTGGCCGCCGTGAACGGTCCTGCCGTCGGGCTGGGCTGCAGCCTGGCGGCCATGAGCGACCTGGTCGTGATGGAGGAGCAGGCGTACTACGCCGACCCGCACGTGATGCTCGGCCTGGTCGCGGCCGACGGGGGAGCGCTCACCTGGCCGCTCCTGACCAGCCTGCTGAGGGCCAAGGAGTTCCTGCTGCTCGGCGACCGGATGCCGGCCGCGCAGGCACTGGAGCTCGGCCTGGCCAACCGCGTCGTGCCCACGGGCACGGCGCTCGACGAGGCGAGAGCGCTGGCGGCCCGGCTGGCGGCGCTGCCACCGCAGTCGGTCCGGGAGACCAAGTCCGCGCTGAACACCGCCCTGCGCGGCGCGGTGGCGACCGCGCTGCGGCCGGCGATCGAGGCGGAGACCCGGTCGTTCGACGAGCCGGCCTTCCGCGCCAACCTCGCCCGCATGCTCGACCGCTCTCGCTGAGCGGGACGCGGCACGGGTCGGGCCCGGCGTCGCACCGATACTGTCCGGAACCGGCTGCGATCCGACGCGACCGGCACTCACCACAGGGGGATCACATGGAGCTCGAAGGTCGGTCTGCGATCGTCACCGGAGGGGCCGGCGGCCTGGGCGCCGCGACCGTGCGGCACCTGGCCGGACTGGGTCTCGGGGTGGCGGTGTTCGACCGCGACGGTGATCGCGCGGTCGCGCTCGCCGACGAACTCGGCGACGGGGTCGTGGGCGTCGGCGGCGACGTCACCGACGACGACGACGTCGCCGCCGCCATCGCGGCCGCCGAGGGCGTGGGCACGCTGTCGATCGTGGTGAACGTGGCCGGCGGTGCGACCGGTGGGTGGCGCACGCTGAGCCGCGCCGGCACCCCGCACGACAAGCAGGGCTTCATCGCCACGATGGCCATGAACGCGATCGGCACGTTCAACGTGACGCGTCTGGCGGCGGCGGCCATCGCCACGCACGACCCGGACGAGGACGGCAGCGCGGCGTGGTCGTCAACACGGCGTCGATCGCCGGCATCGAGGGCCAGACCGGCCAGCTCGCGTACGGCGCCGCCAAGGCCGCGATCCTGGGCATGTCGCTGCCGCTCGCCCGCGACCTCGCACCCGTCGGCATCCGCGTGTGCGCGATCGCCCCCGGCACGATGGGCACGCCGATCATGAACTCGGTCCCGGAGGCGCTCAAGGAGACGTTGGTGTCGAGCATCGTCAACCCCAAGCGGATGGGGAAGCCCGACGAGTTCGCCCTGCTCGTCGAGTCGATCGTGCGCAACGACTACCTGAACGGCGAGAACATCCGCCTCGACGGCGCGCTCCGGTTCCCGCCCAAGTGACCCACCCAGAGCTGGCGTGAACCCGAGTGGTTGTGGCGCGTCCGAGGATTTTCTACATTGACGTCGATGTCAACTCTCGTCCCGGGGACCGACGATCGCCTGCTCGACGTCCGGACCTACTGC
The DNA here is from genome assembly GCA_023427825.1 of Actinomycetes bacterium. GTDB lineage: Bacteria > Actinomycetota > Acidimicrobiia > Acidimicrobiales > Microtrichaceae > Dermatobacter. Next base: position 1,877 of record JAEZAI010000054.1, on the reverse strand, counting down.
GACGAGCTGGCGGCGTGGCTGGACCCCGGACCTGCGTCGCTCGCCGCGGCGTGCCGGCCCGAGCCCGACTACGAGCGCCGGGTCGAGGTGCTCCGCCGGTTCATGGCCGACCTGTTCGACGCCGGCTGGTCCCGCGTGGGCTGGCCCGTCGAGCTCGGCGGCGCCGGCGGGTCGATCGTCCACCGGGCCGCCATGTGGGAGGCGCTCGCACGACGCGGGCTCCCCGGCATGGCGCTCTTCGAGCACCTCGAGATCCTGGCGCCGGCCCTGGCCGCGCACGGACCGCCCGAGCTGGTGGCCGAGCTGCTGCCCGAGTACCTGTCCGGCCGGCAGCTCTGGGCGCAGGGCTTCTCGGAGCCCGACTCCGGCTCCGACCTCCCGAGTCTGCGAACCACCGCCCGTCCCGACGGCGACCACTACGTCGTCGACGGCAACAAGATCTGGACCAGCTGGGCGCGCTACGCCACGTGGTGCCTCCTGCTCACCCGCACCGGTGACGCCGCGTCCCGGCACCGCGGTCTCACGGCGTTCATCGTGGACCTGCGCGACCCCGGCGTGGACGTCCGGGCCATCGAGCAGGCCAACGGCACCGACGAGCTCGCCGAGGTCCACTTCGACGGTGTGCGGGTGCCCGCCGACCGCGTCGTCGGCGAGGTCGACGGCGGCTGGGCCGTGGCCATGCACATCCTGAGCCACGAGCGCGGCACGTTCGCCTGGTTCCGCCACTGCTTCCAGTACCAGGAGCTCCTGGCCACGGCCCGCCGCGCGGCAGGGCGCGACGACTCGGCGCTGGGCGACGCGCTGCTGGACCTCGCCTCGGCGACCGCAGCGGGCTTCGACGGCATCGCCGCCCACGCCACCGGCGCCACGCTCGGGCCACGTGCCGCGTTCAACAAGCTGCTCCTGTGCGCCGCCGAGCAGTCGGTGCACGACCGAGCGTTGGCGAACGATCCCGACATCGCCGTGGGGCTGCAGGCGCCCGACGTGGCGGTGCGGCGCCAGGAGTACCTCTTCTCCCGCATCGTCACCGTCTACGGCGGATCGCAGCAGATGCAGCTCGACACGATCGCCAAGCAGATCCTGGGCCTCCCGTGAGCGCGGCGGACGACGACGAATTCCTGGCCGCCGCAGCCGGGACCATGTCGGCGGAGCGGGGCGACGGCGCGCTCGACGCCCTGACGTGGTGGGACCTGCTGCCGGCTCTCGACGACGACGAGGCGGCCACCGCTGTGGTCGCGACGCTGCGGGCACAGGGCCGCGAGCTCGCCGACACCCCGGCGCTCGTCGGACTGCTGGCCCAGCCGTTCGTGCAGGCGATGGGGCTGGAGCCCGGCACGTGCGTGGCGGCCATCGCCCGCACGTCGCCCGCCCGTGGCGCGGTCCGGGTCCTGACCGGCGACGTCGGTGACCGCTCGGTGCTGTTCGACGTGCCCGGTCTCGGCGTCCACCTGCTCGACGCCGCCGAGGTGGGTCGGCGCGCCGTCGAGGTGCCGGGGCGACTGTCGGTGGCCGAGGTGACCGCCGAGCTCGACGGGCGGGCGCCCGACCTGGCCGAGCGCGACGCCGCGCCGCTGCGGGCGCGGGTCGCGTACCTGGGCCGCCTCGGCGCGGCGGCCGAGATGCTGGGCGCGGCCGAGCGGGTCGTCGCCATGGCCACCGAGTACGCGTGCGTGCGCGAGCAGTTCGGGCGGCCGATCGGCACGTTCCAGGCGTTGCGCCACCTGCTGGCGTGGGCGACCACCGACTGCGTCGCCGTCGGCGCGTTGCTCCGCCGCGCCGTCGAGGTCCGCCAGGACCCCCCGGCCCGCTTCGACGAGGTGCTCAAGGCGTTGGCCGGCCGCAACGGTCGGCGAGCCTGCGACCGCACGCTCCAGGCG
>JAEZAI010000027.1 GCA_023427825.1 Actinomycetes bacterium | reverse complement strand
GCCACTGGGTCGTAGATCGCGCAACAGAACCGGGGCCTGGGAACGAAGCGGCCTACACGTGCTCGCCGGGGAGCGCCGCGGCCTGCTCGATCCAGCTGACGAGCTGCGACTCGTCGAGCTCGTCGTCCTCGTGGATGTCGAGGTAGCGCACCTCGGGGTGCTTCGCCGCCTTGGGCGGCTCGGGGTCGAGCGACGTCCCGCGGAAGAACTGGAGCTGGACGTACTTCGTGTAGCAGCGGAACGCCATGAACCAGCCGTCACCCATGCCGAAGAACGGCTGGTTCCACTTCACTGCCATCTCCACGTCGGGGATGGTGTCCACGATCAGCTCGTAGATGCGCTCGCCCAGCGGGCGCTTCCACTCGGGCATGGCGGCGATGTAGGCCTCGACCGGCTCGTTCCCGTCGCCCTTGGGGATCTGCGGGTTGCCGCCCGAGAGGAGCTTGGGCTGGCCGCCCGCCGGTCCGGTCGTGCGCTGCTTCCTGGCCGGCATCGTCGCTCCGATCGCTGCTGGGTGTCCGGCGCCTGCCGCACACCGACCTCGGATGGCGAACCTACTCGGGGTCCTGGCCGTGACGTCGCTGGTGTCGCCGGCAGCACGGCCTGAGCCGGAGCAACCACGTGCCTCGCGGGCTGCTCACCGATCCCGCACCATCACGGCGGTGTCCTGACCGGTACCGTTGGCGTCCGGGCCAGCCACGAGGGCCGGCGCCGAACAACAAGTGAGAACAGCGTGCCAACAGGAACCGTCAAGTTTTTCAACGCCGAGAAGGGTTTCGGATTCATCTCCCGCGAGGGCGCGGATGATGTCTTCGTGCACTTCTCCGCCATCCAGGGCGAGGGCTACAAGTCGCTCGACGAGGGTCAGACCGTCGAATTCGAGCTCGGGCAGGGACGCAAGGGCGAAGAAGCGCAGAACGTCCGCGTCGTCTGACGCAACCATCCCCGCTGAGAGCCGTCGGCACCCTGGGCCGGCGGCTCTCGTCGTTCTCCGGCGGGAGTCGACGGCGGTCGGATCCTCGCGCTCGGCGAGCCTCGCGGCGCTCGAGCTGCGCCGACGGCGGCCTGCACGGACAGACTCGCCGACGACCTGGACGCCAGCTCGTCACGCGTGGTGATCACGCGGTCCGCACGGGGGGCGGTCGATGTTCGACGCCTCGGACGCCTGAATTCGAGCCGACGAGGCCGGGCGGCCTCTGGCGCCACACGGCAGATCTCGACGTGTCGATTACGCCTGGGGAACGCCCCGATCCCGTGCGGCGCAAGCGATCTGTCCGTGGAGCTGATGGGACTCGAACCCACGACCCCCTGCCTGCAATGCGCCCGGGGGGGGTCCGCAGGGGTCCGTCGGCGTCGCGAAACCTGCGGAGTTCTGCGGATCTGTCCGCCAAGAATCCACCGGTGTGCCGAGGGCTTTGGCGCCCCTTGCGCACCACACGGACGCTGCTCGGTCCTGTGCCGGTGGTCCCCACTAGGGTTGGAGCGTGGCTCGGAAGCTGTGGACCGCCGCTGAGATGGATCATCTGACCCGCGACCAGCAGCAGGCTGTGTTCGACGAGAGCATCGTCACGGATCTCGACGCCGTGCCGGCCGAGTTCCTCGAGCAGGTCCGAGCGGATGCGGAGCGTCTTGTCGCCTCGCGTGAGTCTCAGCCGACCGACTGACGCCAGGGGTGGAACCTGGGCGTCGCGCTGTCCGCGTCGCCCGCGAGGTGTTCGATGAGCTCGATCGGGTGCTCGATGCCGAGCGAGGCCCCAACGGGGAGCCCTCGGTCAACGACTTCCTGACCATCGACCTCCTCCCGATCGTCGATGTGTTCGCCACGGGGTTCGACGGTCTGCCTGAAGCGTTGCCGGGTCGGTCCGACTACCGGTTGCTGGTGTCAACGGGCGTCCTGGTCCGTGGTGTCGCCGTGATCGGCCAGCTGTGCTCGGACGCCGCAGTCGAACTCGTCTACATCAAGCTCGACCTCGACACATCGTGGGGCGACGACTGAGCGACCCGTGCCGGAGCAGGTACTTGCTGCATCGCTCACGGTCGCGATCGGCAGGTGAGACATAGATGACACCGGGCCGTTCGGTCTCGCCCACGTTTGCGATCCAGACGTTGTTGTCAACCACCCACTTCAGCTCGTCGGAGTCCTGGAGGGCGGTTCCACACGTAAGGGTCGGCGACGCCTTCGAGGCTGCAGCTAGCGACTACAGCTCGAGGTCGAGGTAGCAGCTGAAGAGGTTGAGTGGGATCTTCGGGTAGCTGTCTGGGGCCCAGATCGCCCAGTTGAACTCGTTCGGGTTCAACGCGATGCACGGCGCGACCGCCTCGTGCGCCATGTCGCGCTGCACCATCGTGAACTTCCAGGCGTCGCCGGTGCAGGACCCGTCGCGTGACGAGTAGCTCGTTACGTTGTCGAGGGTGTCGACGGCGCCGGTAAAGCGGATGTCCCTGGACCACGGCTGGTTGTCGGCCGCGAAGCACTGGCCGGCCGGCCACGCGGTCGACGTGTTCGTGTACGGCGACGGGTCGTACAGGTGCTCCACGTAGCCGGGCTGCGGGCCCGGGTACGAGCGGGACAGGCCGGAGTACTCGTTGGAGCCCCAGCAGGTGACCCAGCCGGAGGCGAGCACTGCGCACGTGCTCACGCTGTCCGGCGCGATCTGCGTCGCGCCTGACACACCCGCAACTGCGGTGGGGACCGCCACGGGGTCGCCGCCCATGCTGTCACCCGTGCCGAGGACCTTTCCGAAGGCGTTGTCGCCCCAGCACTTCACGGCACCGCCTGCGACGACCGCGCAGATCGTGTTGTAGCCGTCGGTGCCGATGGACGTGGCGCCGGTGATGCCGGTCGCTGTGACACCGGTCGCCGGTGAGGTCAGCGCAGTGGTCTTGCCGTCACCGAGTAGGCCTGAGCCAAAGCACTTCACGGTGCCGCCAGCGACGATGGCGCACACGTTGCCGGATCCTCCAGCGAGCGCGGTGGCCCCAGCGAGCGCGGACACGGTGGTGAGCCCCAACGAGCCGCTCGAGGTGCGGAACAGGTGCGGGCCCCAGCAGCGCACAGTCGCGTTCGTCAACAGCGCGCAGCTGCCGTCGCCTGAGCGGACGACGTCGGCGACACCGGTGAGGCCGGTCACGGTCACGGGCGTGGTGCGATCTGTCGTGGTCCCGTCGCCGAGCTCACGTCCGCTGTTGCGCCCCCAGCAGCGCACGCCGCCGGAGGTCAGCACGGCGCACGTGTGGTTGCCGAGCGCCCGGACCTTCGCGACGCCGCTGAGTCCAGTGACGGTCTGGGGTAGCTCTTGGACGCCGGTCGTGCCGTTGCCGACGTAGCCGCTTCCCCAGCACTTGACCGTGGTATCGGCCAGCACGGCGCACTGGTTCCAGCCCGACGTGATGGAGGTCGCGGCCTGACCGAGGCGAGCGGTCGTCGGACCTCGCTCCCAACCGGACGATCCGTTGCCGACATAGCCGCCGTAGTTCTGGCCCCAGCAGCGGACGTCGCCGGTCTCGAGCAGTGCACAGCGACCAGCGGCGGCCACTGCCTTGACTGGTGGTGGACCCGGATCCATCGGTGGCTGTGTGCAGCTGGCGGCGACGGTGACCAGTGCGAACGCCGCAACGAGCGCGGCGAACCGAGAACGGTTCTGCATGTTGTTCCCCTCCCAAGGCGTGGCGGCAGTCTCCCTTGCAACGTGTCCCGTGTCCACAGGCCGGTGTGTAGTTGGCTCCGCCCGTGGTGCCGATCGGTCGGACCCGATCGGTGGAGTGATCGACGTCGAGCTGCCGAGAGGGCGAACGACCCTCAACGTCGAGAACGACACGTGTAGCGTCGGCAGCGGCAGTGGGGGAGCGAACCGGAAGGTTCTGCGTCCTCCGACCATCAGCGAGGGGAAGGGCGCTCGATGACCTACCGCAGGAGCCTGTACGCGGCCGCAGTCGCAGCCACAGTCTTGGTCGCAGCCGCGTGCGTACCCATCGCACCCAATCCGGCGCCCACCGCGACTCAGGTGTCGCCCTCGACGGGAGGCGGCTACATCACGCCGGAGATCTCGGGGGATGGCAGCACGGTCATCTACCGCCGGGAGGCCGACCTGAACTATCCGTCGACCCAGACGCCCCGGGACCTGATCGTGACTCGCCTCGACACGCAGGCGACCACGGTTCTTCCGCAGATCCGCGACGTCGACGCCCTCTCGGCCAACGGCCGCTACATCGTGCACGGCTACGCGCCCACCTGGAGGGTCGACACGGTCACTGGGGCCCAGGTCCAGCTGCGCTCCGGTGGCCCGAGCCAGTCGCTGGGTGAAGTGGCCATCTCCGCCGACGGCGCGACCGTCGCGTGGCTCGAGACCCACTACACGGCGGGCAACTGCCCGTGCGAGCTCCGCGTCCATGTGTGGCGCAACGGATCGGTGATCCGCAACCAAATGATCGATAGCGGCCAGCTGGGCTCGATCTTCGACCAGTACCGCGACCAAATTGACATCGACGGAGCGGGAGCGACTGTCTTCCTCCACAAGCCGCTCGTCCGCCAGATCGTCAAGATGAGCGTCGCTACCGGCGCAGTCACTGCGGTGCCGCTGCAGTTCCCGGTCATCGACGACTTCGCCCCGTTCGCCAACCTCGAGCAGTTCCTCGCATGGAGCGAGTGGCTGCTCTGGAGCTCGGCTGACGGCACGAAGTTCCTCATCGAGTCCGACGGCGTGAACTGGCTGGTCAGCTCCGGTGCCCCGCAGCTGGTGTCCGCGATGCCGCACTCGTACGACCGGGTCTCGATGAGCCCGAACGGGCGGTGGCTCGCCCAGTTGCTCACGACTGAGGTGCGGCCCAACGTCGTGCACCAGAAGTACACGGTCACGGACCTGACGAACGGAGTGACCCGCCTCGTCGTCGAGTCCGACGCCGGTACCCCCACGGGCGCCGAACCGGTCCGTACGTTCACCGGCGACCCGTCGGTGAGCGACGACGGCGAGGCCGTCTACGGCCGGTGGCTCGCGCCGCTGACCGGTCCGTGGCCCACCTCGGTCGTCTACGTCGACCGCTAGATGTTGTGCCTTGGGACGTTGTTGACATCCGCTGACGAGTGAGCCCCCTGGGCGAGTGTGGAGCTGTCGAGGCAACACACGAACCCAGGAGGCTCGGTGCACGCTAACGCTCCACTCACTCC
>JAEZAI010000638.1 GCA_023427825.1 Actinomycetes bacterium | reverse complement strand
ATCCAAGCCCGACCGACCCGACCTCCACCTGGTGGGCCAGGAGCCGGCCGGCACCGACGGCGGCGCGGCCGCCACCGAGGAGGGGTCGATGGACACGGCCCGATCGAGCTCGCCGATCGAGGAGGCTCGCGAGCTGCTGGCCGGCACCGACCCAGCGGCGTACTACAAGGCGCTCTCGGGGCTGGCGCGCCAGGGGCACCACGCGGTGCTGCAGCCGCTGCCGGACACGCCGTGCCTGGAGTTCCACGATCCGTCCTGCGTGGTCATCGAGCCCCGGCCCGCCAACACGGACACGATCGAGCTCTATGCCAACGCGGCCTACCCGAGCTTCCCCTGGCTGCTGGAGCGGTTCCGGGACCCGGTGATCGCAGAGCGCCTCGACGCGCTCTACCAGCTGGTGTTCAACGAGGGCACGAACGTGGCGGTCGTGACCAACCACGGCCAGATCATCGACATCGCGCTCGTGGGCGGGGCGATGATCGACGCGATGTGCTCGAGCGGCCGCGAGTTCGGCGTGCTCGGCGAGCACATCGAGGTCGAGGACCTCGCGGTGCGGATGAACGTGCTCGTCAGCCGCATGGTCACCACCCGCATGGCGTTCAACATCCCGGCCATGCAGGTGCTGCAGTGCGGCGCCCGCACGTTCCTGTCGGTGCCCCAGACGCACTCCCGTCGCCGCGCCAAGCTCGATCCGGCGCTCGTCCGCGCCAACAACCAGCTCATGCGCCACGAGCTCGACGTCCGGCTGTCCGAGGGGGGTCAGCTGCTGGCCATGGCGGCCAGCGGGAGCCAGGACCTGTCGGTGGCGGTCGAGATGGTGCAGCGGATGAAGGCCCAGTGGCGCCAGCTCCGCGGCTTCGAGCCCGACGGCTCGCTCGAGACCGTGCACCTGCAGCCGCTCTACGACGGCACGATCAACCTGATGCTCGGCTGCAAGTTCGTGCTGCCGATCGCGGTGTCGCTGGATCCGTCGCACCCGGCGCTCGAGGTCGGTGCACTGACCCGGGTGCGGGAGAAGAACGACTGCCACCGGATCATGGAGTGGATCGCGGACGCCCACCAGGACGCGACCGGGCTGCCCACGATCTACCACCGCCAGGAGGACGACCTGCTCACGCAGGTCCGCTCGATCGTCAAGCCCTGACCGGGGAGCCCGGCCGCAACGGGTGCCGGGACGCCGCGAGCGCTCCGGTAGCGTGGCCTCCCGTGACCGAACCGCCACCCCCGGCCGCCGAGGCCCCGTCACACCAGCCGGTCGAGGCCTTCCGGGCCCTCACCGGCATGCGCGACGTGCTGGCGCCGGAGTCGTCGCGGCGCCGCGCGCTCGTGGCCGCCTTCGCCGAGGTGGTCGAGGCGGCGGGCTACCACGAGCTCGTGCTCCCGCTGGTCGAGGATCTCGGCGTGTTCCTGCGGGTCGGCGAGGCCACCGATGTCGTCACCAAGGAGATGTACGACTTCGTCGACAAGGACGGCACCCGGATCGCGCTGCGGCCCGAGATGACCGCCGGGGCCGTGCGGGCGTTCGTGCAGCACAAGCCGCTCCTGCCGTGGAAGGTCTGGTACGCCGGCGCGAACTTCCGCCACGAACGCCCCCAGAAGGGCCGCTACCGCAGCTTCGAGCAGGTCGGCGTCGAGGTCCTGGGCGTGGACGACCCGGACCTGGACGTCGAGGTCATCGCCCTGGGCTGGCGCTTCTACGAGCGACTGGAGCTCCGTCAGGTCCGCCTGCTCGTGAACTCGCTGGGTGAGCACGAGGACCGGGCCCGCTACACCGAGGCCGTTCGCCTGCACCTCGAGGCGCACCGCGGCGACCTGTCCGAGAAGGCCGTGGAGACGCTGGCGCGGAACCCGCTGCGCGTCCTCGACTCGAAGCGCCCCGAGGACCGAGCCGTCGTGGCCGGGGCGCCGAAGGTGGCGGACCACCTGTCCGACGAGGCCGCCGCGCACTTCGAGCGCGTGCTGGCCGGACTGGACTCGCTGGGAATCCCGTACACGGTGGAGGATCGGCTGGTCCGTGGCCTGGACTACTACCGGCGCACCACGTTCGAGTACGTCGCCGATGCCCTGGACGCAGCGCAGAACGCGGTCGGCGGTGGCGGTCGCTACGACCGGCTCGCCGAGGACCTGGGCGGCCCGCCCACGGACGGCATCGGGTTCGCGCTCGGCGTCGACCGGATCCTGCTGGCGTGCGACGCCGAGGAGGTGTTCCCCGCGCCCGAGCGGAGCATGGACGCCTTCGTGGTCGACCTGGTCGGCGGCACCGCCGCCCGCGACCTCACGCACGAGCTGCGCGCCGCGGGGCTGTCGGCCGACCGCCGGTTCGGCGGCGGGTCCATGAAGGCCCAGATGAAGTCCGCGGACCGCTCCGGCGCCCGGTTCGCACTGCTCGTCGGCAGCGACGAGCAGGAGGCGGGCGAGGTGACCGTCCGCGACCTGCGGGGCGGCGGCGAGCAGCGCCGCGTGCCCTTGGACGAGCTGATCGACGACCTGAGGAAGCACCTGTGACCGAGTACGCCCCCACCGCCCAGCGGACCCACATGTGCGGGCAGCTGCGGCCCGAGCACATCGGCCAGACCGTGACCGTCTGCGGCTGGGTCGCCCGTCGACGCGAGCACGGTGAGCACCTGGCCTTCATCGACCTCCGCGACCACACGGGCCTCCTGCAGTGCGTCGTCGACGGCGCGCACGACCTGCGCAGCGAGTACGTCCTTCGCATCACCGGCACCGTGCGGCCCCGGCCCGAGGGCACGGTCAACCCGGCGCTCGTCACCGGTGAGGTCGAGGTCGGGGACTGCACCGTCGAGATCCTCTCCGAGGCGGAGCCGCCGCCGTTCCCGCTCGACGACCGCGCCGCGGACGTGGACGAGTCCGTGCGACTCCGGTACCGCTACGTGGACCTCCGGCGCGACGCCATGCAGCGCAACCTGCGCACCCGCGCCCAGGTCAACGGCGCGATCCGGCGCGCCATGGACGCGCAGGGCTTCGTCGAGGTCGAGACGCCCATGCTGATCGCCTCCACGCCCGAGGGCGCCCGCGACTTCGTCGTGCCGTCCCGTCACCGGCCGGGCACCTTCTACGCGCTGCCGCAGAGCCCGCAGCTCTTCAAGCAGCTGTGCATGGTGGGCGGCGTCGACCGCTACTACCAGATCGCCCGCTGCTTCCGCGACGAGGATCTGCGAGCGGATCGGCAGTTCGAGTTCACGCAGCTCGACGCGGAGATGAGCTTCGCCGGCCAGGAGGACGTCATCCTCGCGATCACCACCGCGGTCAGCTCCGCGTCGGAGGCCGTCACCGGCCAGCGCGTGGTCGACGTCCCGCGCATCACGTGGCACGAGGCCATGGACCGCTACGGCTCCGACAAGCCCGACATCCGCTTCGGCATGGAGCTGATCGAGCTGACCGACGTGTTCGCCGACACCGGCTTCAACGCGTTCAAGGCGGCGTCGATCAAGGGCATCCGCCTGGAGGGCGGCTCGGCCGACACCTCGCGGAGCCGGCTGGACGACCTCACCGACCAGGCCAAGCGCTGGGGCGCCAAGGGCCTCGTGTGGATGCGCGTCGAGGAGGGCGACGGCGGCGCCACGCTCAACTCGCCGATCGCCAAGTTCCTGTCCGAGTCCGAGCTGTCCGGCATCGTGGAGCGCACCGGCGCACAGGTGGGCGATCTGCTGTTCCTGGTCGCGGACGAGTGGCTGCCGACGTGCCACGTGCTCGGGCTGCTGCGCCTGGAGCTCGGCCGCCCGCCCGTGGACGAGGGCGGTCTGCAGTTCCTCTGGGTGGTCGACTTCCCGCTGTTCGAGTCGATCGACGCGGCCAGCGGGCGCCCGGTCTCGGCGCACCACCCGTTCACGATGCCGCACGAGGAGGACCTCGAGCTGCTCGACGCCGTCGCAGCGGGGGGCTCGGCCGAGGACCTGCTGCGCGTCCGGTCCCAGGCCTACGACCTGGTCCTCAACGGCTGGGAGCTGGGCTCCGGCAGCGTCCGTATCCACCGCCCCGACGTCCAGCGCCGCATCTTCGAGCTGCTCGGCATCTCCGACGAGGAGGCGCAGCTCAAGTTCGGGTTCCTGCTCGACGCCTTCCGGTACGGCGCGCCGCCGCACGCGGGCTTCGCCTTCGGCATCGACCGGCTGGTCGCGCTGCTGGTGGGGGAGGAGAACATCCGCGAGGTCATCGCGTACCCCAAGACCCAGTCGGGCACGGACCCCCTCACCAAGGCACCGACGGCGATCGACGCCGAGCAGCTCGACGAGCTGGGCCTGCGGCTGCTGCCCCCACCCGCCTCCTGAGGCCCTGAGCTCGGAAGTAGTGAGCGCCGGCCGTCGCTGCTGCGGCCGCCCGACGCCGAGCGCCCGCGCGCTCGGTGGTGCGCCGAGGTCGCCCGCCCGCTAGGGTCTGCACCGACACGCCGCCCGTCGGGGGAAGCCGGTCCAACTCCGGCACTGTCCCGCAACCGTGGGTGCGTCGACCGCCGTTCCGACGGCGCTCGGTGCACGAGTCGGAACGCCCGTCGGGTGGTGCGCTCAGGGAAACCCGTCGCGGACTGCGGGGACGAGCGCCGGTCGGCCCTGTCCGGGTGCCCGTCCGGCATCGCCCTCCGTCCTGTCGGGACGAGCACGAGAGGCGATGCACATGTCCGGACGTTCCGTTCACCACACCCCGACCCGACGCGTCCGTGCGCTCGGCGCCGGCGCGCTCCTCCTGGTGGGGTTGCTGGCCGGCGCCTGCACCACGCCACCGGCTGACCCGGGTGCCGGCCAGCCGTACAAGGAGGGGCGGTGCGCGGGCACCGAGGGCGTGACGATCGTCGTGGACTTCGCGCCGCTCGTCGACCGCGTGACCGTGCGCTGCGCGCTCGGTCCGCAGGCCAGCGGCTACGCGGCCCTGAGCGCCATCGGCCTCACCTACGACGCCGGGCGGTTCCCCGGCGGCATCTGCCAGATCGACGGGCTGCCGACGCAGGGCTACCCGTACTGCTGGACCACCGGCGGCTACTGGTCCTACTGGAAGGCGGGCGCCGCAGGCTCACCGTGGGTGTACAGCGGCACGGGCCCGACCGTGGAGGTGCCCGTGCCCGGATCGGTCGAGGGCTGGCACTTCGCGCCGTTCGCCAACGGCACCGCGACCGCCCCACGCGTCGGCACGTCGGGACCGATCGTCCCGTGACCCGCCGACGCCTCCTTCCTGCGCCGCCCGGCGGCGCACCGAACCGTCTCCCCACCGCATCGCACAGGAGCCAGCACCGCATGACACCGTCCCCGTCCTCCCGAGCGCTGCGGCGCCTCGCCGTCGTCGTCGTCGTGACCGTCGCCGCCGTGGCCACGGCCTGCGTGCCCGACACCCCGGCGCCGACCCCGACCACGGCTCCGTCGACGCCGAACGAGGCGGCGCTCCAGCAGGCCGCCGCGTGGCTGGACGCCCAGTTCACCGACGACCACTGGTTCCCGGGTCCGTTCAACTCGACCGAGCCCGACGCCGCGAACGCCGCCCAGGCGATCGCGTCCCTGCACGTGCTCGGTGTGGGCGCTGCGGACGAGCCGGCCCGCCTGGCCCGGCTCGTGGCCGACACGCCGGGGGCGATCGACGACGGCACGGGCGACGTGCCCGGCACGCTGTCGCGGATCATCCTCGCCCAGGTCGCGACCGGCGGCGATCCCCGCGACGTCGGTGGCCTGGACCTGGTCGCCCGCCTCGAGGCCACCATCCAGCCCGACGGGCGCGTCGGCGTGCAGTCGCCGCTCTACGACGGGACGTACCGCCAGGGCCTGGCGCTCGCCGCGCTGTCGGTGGTGACGCCGCGGCCCGCGAGCATCACCCCGGGCGCCGGTCAGTCGCTCGAGGAGCTGCCGGCGGTCGCGTGGCTGCTCGACCAGCAGTGCTCCGACGGCGCGTTCATGGCCTACCGGGCCGACACCAGCAACGACTGCGTGGAGGATCCCTCGACCTGGACCTTCAAAGACTCCAACGGGACGGCGATGGCGGCGCTCGGACTGGTCGCCGTCGGCGCGGTGACGCCGGTGGACCCGTCCGCCTGGCTCACCTCGGTGCGGGGCGACGACGGCGGATGGGGCGCGTTCCCGCCCGGGCCCACGACGCCGTCGG
>JAEZAI010000569.1 GCA_023427825.1 Actinomycetes bacterium | reverse complement strand
CCCGACGGCTCCCGCGTCAACGCGGTGATCTCGCCGCTGTCGATCGGCGGTCCGTTCCTCACGATCCGGAAGTTCGCCGCCGACCCGCTGCAGATCGACGACCTGATCCGCTTCGGGTCGGTCAACGCCCAGGCCGCCCGCTTCCTGCAGGCCTGCATCGTCGGCAAGCTCAACGTGATCGTCGCCGGCGGTACCGGCACCGGCAAGACGACCATGCTCAACGTGCTCTCGTCGTTCATCCCCGAGGACGAGCGCATCGTCACCGTCGAGGACGCCAAGGAGCTCCAGCTCCACCAGGAGCACGTGCTCTGCATGGAGTCCCGCCCGCCGAACGTGGAGGGCCGCGGCGAGGTCACGATCCGGGACCTCGTCAAGAACTGCCTGCGCATGCGCCCCGACCGCATCGTGGTCGGCGAGTGTCGTTCCGGCGAGGCGCTGGACATGCTCCAGGCCATGAACACGGGCCACGACGGCTCGCTCACCACGGTCCACGCCAACAGCCCCCGGGACACGCTGGCCCGTCTGGAGACGCTGGTCCTCATGGCCGGCTTCGACCTGCCGGTGCGGGCCATCCGTGAGCAGATGGCGTCGGCCATCGACGTCATCGTCCAGCTGTCCCGCTTGCGGGACGGCACCCGCCGCGTCACCCACATCACCGAGGTCCAGGGCATGGAGGGCGACGTGATCACCCTCCAGGACGTGTTCCTGTTCGACTTCGGTGCCGGCGTCGACGAGAACGGCCGCTACCGCGGGCAGCTGCAGGCGACGGGCGTCCGCCCGAAGTTCGCCGAGAAGCTCGCGGACCAGGGCATCCGCCTGGGCCCGGAGGTCTTCTCCCGGGACGGCGGTCGCAAGGCGGTGACCGGACGGTGAGGAACCGAGCGAACCGCCGCAAGGGCATCGCGCTCCTCGTCGGCCTCGCCGCCGCGGCGTGCCTGCTCGGCACGATCGGCGTCGTCGCGCCCGCGGGTGCGGCCGATGATCCGGCGCCGTCCCTGACCGTGCAGAGCGTCAACGCCCGGAGCGAGCAGGTCCAGGTCTTCGGCAACGTGGTCGGCGCGGACGCCGCGGACCTGACCGCGTCGGTCCAGGGCAAGAAGGTGGACTCGACCGTCCTGGCCGGTCCCGACCTGCCGCTCGACGCCGTGGTCGTGCTCGACAACTCGGCCACGCTCGGCAACGCGACGGTCCAGCTCGCCAAGCAGGCGCTCGAGCCGCTGCTGCCCGGCAAGGGCATCACCCGCTCCCTCGGCCTCGTCACCACCGGCGGCGGCGCGGCGGTGGAGCTGGGCAGCACCACCTCGGCCGAGGAGTTCCAGGCCGCGCTCGACGAGGTCGAGCCGGTCGGCTCGTCGGTCACCTGGGACGGCCTCGTTCGCGGTGCCGACCTGCTGAGCGAGGGCGGCATCGCCCAGCGCAGCATCATCCTCTTCTCCGCCTCCACCCCGGTCACCGGTCGGGCCACGGCCACCACCGCGCAGGGCGCGATGGCACAGGCCGGCGCCCAGCTGAACGCCGTCGTGATGCCCCGCGGCGCGGACATCGAGGCGATCGACCACATGGTCGGCAGCCTGGGCGGCTCGATCACCCCGGCCGCCGACGAGAACGCACTCGCGGATGCCTTCCAGACCGTCTCGACGCAGCTGCAGGGCCGCTTCCTCCTGCGCTACGCCAGCCCGGCGGGTCTGGAGGGCAGCACGCAGCTCCAGGTCTCGGCCGGCAAGCTGAGCACCACCGTCGCCTACGTGCCCGGCACCACCAAGACCGGCTCGGTCAACCTGGCCCCCCCGGTCCCGCAGAGCCAGTCGATGCTCGAGAAGATCCTCGGCAACCCGCTGGGCCTGATCGTCGTCGTGCTCATCGGCTTCGGGGCAGTGGCGCTCTTCATCTGGACGCTCCTCAACATGGTGCTGCCCGGATCCGACTCCCTGAGCCGGCGCCTGAAGGTCTACGAGGATCCGTACGGCGACGAGGCGTCCGAGGACGAGCTGCCGGACGGCTCGCACACGACCGTGCCGATCATCCAGCGCGCCGTCGAGTTCACCGGCGACGTCGCCGAGCGCCGCGGCGTGCTCCAGAAGCTCGAGGCCGACATGGAGCGCGCCGGTCTGCCGCTCCGCGGCGCCGAGGCCCTCTTCTTCCTGGCCGCCGCCGTGGTGCTGCTCACGCTGCTCGCGTTCGCGCTCACCCGCAGCCTCCTCCTCGCGCTGATCGTCGGGGCGCTCGGCGTGTTCGTGCCGAGGGCGATCCTGAGCATCCAGGTGCGCCGCCGCTGCAAGGCGTTCGAGCGACAGCTGCCCGACACCCTCACCCTGCTCGCCGGCACGCTGCGCGCCGGCTACTCGATCGGTCAGGGCTTCGAGGCGGTCTCCACCGAGATCGACGACCCGATGGGTCGGGAGCTTCGGCGGGTCGTCACCGAGACCCGGCTGGGCCGTCCGCTCGACGAGTCGCTGGAGGCGGTCGCCGAACGCATGAACAGCGACGACTTCAGCTGGGCCGTCATGGCCATCCGCATCCAGCGGGAGGTCGGCGGCAACCTGGCCGAGCTCCTCGTCACCGTCGCCGACACCATGACCCAGCGCGAGCGCCTGCGCCGCGACGTGGCCACGCTCACCGCCGAGGGTCGCATGAGCGCCATCGTGCTCGGGCTGCTGCCGCCCGGCCTTGGCCTGGTGATGTGGTCGATCAACGGCGAGTACATGTCCAAGCTCCTGACCCCCGGTCTGGGCTACATCCTCCTGGGCCTGGGCGTCGTGTCGATGCTCGTCGGGTTCGCATGGATGAAGAAGATCATCACGATCGAGGTGTGACCTGATGTCCCCGGTTGTCCTGCTCTCCGTCCTCCTGATCGCCGGCGCCGTCGGCGCGGTCGTGTGGGCCATCCTCAGCCAGCTGGACGAGCGCCAGGTGGTGCGGGAGTCGCTGCGCCAGCTCGACGGCTACGAGGTCGAGAACGAGCGCGACCAGCAGATGCTGGCGCCGCTCAAGGACCGGGCCCTCGGCCCGCTCGTCGAGGGCGTCACCGGCCTGGGCCGGCGGTTCACCCCGGTCGGCTACGTCGAGAAGGTGAAGCAGAAGCTCGTCTACGCGGGCATGCCCGAGCAGTCCGCCGTCGACCGCTTCCTGGGCGTCCGGGTGGTCACGGTCGCCCTGGCCGCGCTGTCGTTCCTGCTGCTGTTCGTGTTCAACCTCCTCGGCCTGTCCGGCAATCTGCGCCTGGCGGTGCCGGGCCTGCTGGTGCTCGTCCTGGTGCTCGGCCCCGACAGCTGGCTGAACCGCAAGGTCGCCGACCGCCAGCACGAGATCCAGATCACGCTGCCGGACGTCATGGACCTGCTCGTCATCTCGGTCGAGGCCGGCCTGGGCTTCGAGCAGGCCATCGACCGGGTGGTGAACTCGGTCCCGGGCCCGCTGTCCGACGAGTTCTCCCGCATGCTCGGCGAGACGCGCGCCGGTGCCTCCCGTGCCGACGCCATGCGCGCCATGGACGACCGCTGCAACGTGCCCGAGCTCCGCTCGTTCGTCATGGCGATCATCCAGGCCGACCAGTTCGGCGTGTCGATCGGCCGGGTGCTCCGCGGGCAGGCCGACGAGATGCGCATCAAGCGTCGTCAGCTGGCCCAGGAGCGGGCCCAGAAGGCGCCGGTGAAGATGCTCATCCCGATGGTGTTCTGCATCTTCCCGGCCCTGTTCGTGGTGGTGATCGGTCCGGCCATCATGAACATCCGCGAGAGCCTCTGATGACGATCGATCACGTCGACCGGCTCGATGTCCGGTCGACGCGGTCGACGGCCGTCGCGGAGGGCGCGGGCCCGACCTCGATCACGCGGTCCTGGCCCGACGCCGGGCTCGGCGTGCTGGTGGCGGGGTTCCTGGCCTTCATGGCCTCCCGCCCCCTGGCCGACAACAGCTTCCTGACGCACCTGGCGACCGGCCGCCTCATGCTCGAGGACGGCATCCCCGCGACCAACCCGTTCCTCTACACGTCGAGCGAGTTCCCGGTCCCGAGCTGGCTGTGGTCGGCGGTCCTGGCCGTGGTCGACCTCGTCGGCGGCGGCACCGGTATCCGCATCATGACCGCAGCGCTCGCCGGTGTCCTGGGCCTGCTCGTCGTCCGACTGACGAGGCCCGACGCCCCGGCGGGCGGCGTCGCCCCTCCTCGGACCCTCCTGTCGGTCGTGCTGCCCGCCGTCTGCGTGGTGATCACGCTGATCCCGTTCGTCAACGCCCGGCCGCAGCTGCCCGGCTACCTGCTCCTCGCGCTCACCGTCCTGGTCGTCAAGGAGCGTCGCTCGCCGTGGTGGCTGGTGCCGGTCTTCGGCATCTGGGCCAACGTGCACGGGACGTGGGTGTACGGGCTGGGAGTGCTGGTGCTGGTGCTGATCGCCCAGGCCATCGACGACCGGCGGGTGGAGCTCCGTCAGGGTCTGTGCGTCCTGTGGGCCGGCGTGGGCGTGGTGCTCGGCGGTCTGGCCCAGCCCGATCCGTTCCAGAGCGTCGTGCTCCCGATCGAGCAGTTCGGCGACGAGCGCGGCCGCCAGGCGCTGTCGACCTACGTGGAGTGGCAGCCGGCCGGCTTCGACCACCCGCTGACCTGGCTGCTCATCGCCATGGGCCTGGTCGCCGTCTACGGCGCCGTCGCTCGCCGGCGCTGGGGCGTGCTGGTGGGCGCGCTCGGCCTGGTCGCCATGGGGCTCTCCGCCGGACGCCTGCTGCCGCTCGCCGCGATCACGCTGGTGCCGTGGGTCGCCGCGGGCATCGCCGGCCTCGAGGGCTCCGACCTGCCGGCGCAGCGCATCCGGAAGGTGTTGGTCGGTCTCGGGGCCACGCTCGCCTTCGCCGGCCTGTTGTGGGCCGTGGCCACGCCGTCCTACGACCTGCAGCGCTACCCCGTGGCGGCGGTGGACTGGCTCGAGTCCCGTGGCCTGGCCGGTCAGCCCGACGTGAAGGTCGCCTCGCACGACTTCGTCGGCAACTACCTGGACTGGCGCTACGAGGACCGGGCGAACACGTTCGTGGACGACCGCGCAGGGGCCGACGCGATGCTCGACTACGCGCTCCTGCTCGACCGGTCCGACGGATGGCAGGACGCGCTCGAGCGCACCGACGCGGACGTGATCGTGTGGAGCTCGGACAAGCCGCTGGTGCGAGAGCTCGACGAGCCCGAGTGGTACCAGGCCGGCGAGTTCGGCGACTTCACGGTCGTCTGCCGGAGCTCCATCGCCGACCGCTGCCGCTGAGGTCGTCCTGCGGCCGCCGGTCCGGCGACCGCCAGTCACGGATCCAGCTGTCCGCCGGTCCCTGCAGACCGGGCGTGTCGCCCGAGTGGGC
>JAEZAI010000626.1 GCA_023427825.1 Actinomycetes bacterium | reverse complement strand
CCAGGTGGCGTAGCCGCGGCCGTTCCCCCCCCCGCCGGCGGCGGCGTCGAACGCCGCGAGGTCGGCCGGGGACGGCTCGAACTCGTGCGGGTCGCCGGCGGCGCCGTCCACGATCGTCGTCACCTCGGCGCAGTCCCCGGCGAGCTGGCGGACCACGTCGCCCCACTGGTCCACCGACACGACGACGTGGACCGGCCCGACGGGGCAGTCGCCCCGGGCCGCCTCGTCCATCGGCATGGGGTCGTCACCGCCGCACGCGACCAGTGTGGCGGCGCACACGATGACCGGCACGAGCAGTCGGAGGGGTCCGCGGTTCACGCCGACGAGCCTATCCCCGTTCTGAGGATGATTCCCATTTCCGGCGGAGCTCCGCGCCGCGCCCTGCCCTGCTCAGCCGCAGGACACGCCATCGGGCGCCGCGCCCGGCGTCCATCCGGGCTCGGTCGTCGTCGTGGTCGCCTCCGCCGGCGGCGCCGTCGAGGAGTCGCCGGTCCCCACCGGCGGCGGCACGGTCGTGACGCCGGCGGGCTCCGACACGCTCTTGAAGTCGTCGCCGATCGTCACGGTCACCCGACCCGGCGCCAGGTCCCCGTCCTCCTGGAGCTTGGGCTCCGGTCCCAACCACCTGGCCACCAGCTCGGCCATCGCCTTGCCGCCCTTGGCGTAGCGGACCACGGTCGTCTCGGAGGGCTCGGGCGCCGAGTCGACCGTCCCGGTCCCGAAGCCGCCGTCGGTGAGCACGTAGCTCACTCGCCGGGCCTCGCCCTGGCGGGGGGTGGCGTTGAACACGTCGACCGTGATGTCGCCCGCTGACGGCGGCGGCACCGTGGTGGTGGTCGCCGCGGTGGACGAGGTGCCGCGGAAGATGTCGAGCACCGGCTGAGCCTGCGGCTGGTCGAGGAGCACCACCGACGCACCACCGTCGGTCCGGTGCCCCACCACCGGGAGGCTGTGGGTCTGCAGCTGCGACGGGTCGAAGTCGCTGAAGCGCTGCGCGAGCTCGATGATGTCGCCGGTGCCCATGTTGCTGTCGAGCGTGACGCTGTCGACGCCGGCCTCCACGATGCCCTTCAGCGACCCGATGTCGTCGAGCCCGAGCTCCCTCACCTGACCGAGCGCCGCCCGGACGAGCAGCTGCTGGCGCGTCATGCGCCCGAGGTCGCCGGTCGGGTCGGTGTGCCACTTCAGCCCGTCGCTCCACTCCAGGTGGCGGGAGCGGGCGAACGCCAGACCCATGTAGCCGTCGAGCACGGCGCAGCCCTTGGTCTTGATCATCAGGCCGGAGTTCTTGTCGCGCACCGCGTTCGGGAAGTACATCGGCACGCCGCCGATGGCGTTCACCAGGTTCTGGAAGCCGGCGAGGTCGACCTCGAGGTAGTGGTTGATCGGGATGCCGAGGTCCTGCTGGATCGTGTCGACCAGCGTCTGCGTCGAGTGCGCGTACGCCGTGTTGATGCGCTGCTCCTCGCCGGTGCCGGCGATCGGAACCCACAGGTCGCGCGGGATCGACAGCATGTCGATGCGCTCCTCGCCGGGGTCGATGCGCATGATCGCGATGCTGTCGGAGCGCTGCCCCTCGGGCTTGCCCTTGCCGAGCATCACGCCGGAGCCCTCGCTCCCCTTCTCCACCCCGTCTCGCGAGTCGGAGCCGATCACCAGGAAGTTCCGCGGCTCGTCGTCCTTCGCGGTGGCCAGGTCGAGGTCCTCGCGACCCAGCTGGTTGAACGTCCACAGTCCCCACGCCGCGCCGGCCCCGGCAACGAGCGCGAGCACGCCGACCACGGCGAGCACGCCGAGCACCAGCCGCTTGGGCCAGCGACGACCGGGCGGCGCCGGTGCGCTCGACCGCTGACGGCGCACGACCCGCGGCGCACCGTCGGTGCTGACGGGGCGGCGGTCGGACGGAGGTGAGGGCGGCTCGTTCACGGGGGGACTCGGACCGCGACGCGCTCGCACGTACCTCGCCGCCGTCCAGCCCACGACGGTAGCCGGGGCGCCGAACGGTTCCGTGGCAGCGCCGAGCCGACCCTCAGGTCACGGCGACGCCACCCGCCGGGGATCGGTCGTGCGCTGCTACTTCGCGCCGGCCGGCTTGGGCTCCCTCGGCAGCCCCAGGACCTTCTCGCCGACGATGTTGCGCTGGATCTGCGACGTGCCACCCCAGATCGTCTCGGAGCGGGAGAAGAAGAACGACGACATCATCGGGCTGACCGGGTACGTCTCCCGGCCCTCGGCCCGCATGGTCGCCGGCCACGACGAGGCCTCGGGGCCCGCGGTCGACAGCAGCGCCTCGTTGCCCCAGATGTCGAGCGCCAGCTCCATGGCCGCCTTGTGGGTCTCGGACCAGAACATCTTGTTGGTCGCACCCAGGACCGCCACGCCCATGTCGCGCTTGCCGGACACGGTGGCGGTCAGCGAGCGCAGGCCGTTGATCCGCATGATCTGGATCTTCGAGTAGTACTCCATGAGCCGCTGGCGGATCAGCGGGTCGTCGATCTTGCCGTTCTCCTGCGCCTTCTCGACCATCAGGCGGTACTCCTCGGCGAAGCGCCGGTAGCCCGTGGTCGCCGACATGCCGCGCTCGAAGCCCAGCGTGTCGTTGGCCACCTTCCAGCCGTTGTTCACGCCGCCGACGACGTTGTCGATCGGGCAGCGGGCGTCGGAGAAGAAGACCTCGTTGAACTCGGCGGTGCCGTCGGGCTGCACGATCCCGCGCACCTCGATGCCGGGCTGGTCCATGGGCACCAGCAGGTACGAGATGCCGGCCTGCTTCTTGACGTCGGGATCGGTCCGGGCGAGCACGAAGCAGTAGTCGGCGAACTGCGCCTGGGTGGTCCACACCTTCTGGCCGTTGATCACCCACTCGTCGCCGTCCTGCACGGCGGTCGTCTTGAGCGAGGCCAGGTCGGAGCCCGAGTCCGGCTCCGAGAACCCCTGGCACCAGCGCATCGAGCCGTCGAGGATCTTGGGCAGGAAGTACTTCTTCTGCTCCTCGGTGCCGTTCATGAGGATCGTGGGACCGACGAGGGTGTCGCCGAAGAAGTCGGCGCGCATCGGGGCCTTGGCCCGGGCGAACTCCTCGGCCAGCACCACGCCCTGCATGGTCGTCAGGCCCTTGCCCCCGTACTCCTCGGGCCAGGTGGCGCAGATCCAGCCGCCCTCGAAGAGCTTCTTGGTCCACTCCTCGTTGAAGGCCTTCTTCTGCTCGGGGGTCATCTCGAACCCCTCGTCGAACCAGCCGTCGGGGAGGTTCTCCTGCAGCCAGGCACGGATCTCCGTGCGGAACTCCTCGGCCTCGGGCGGGTACGTCAGATCCATGCCGACAGTCTTGACCCGGCGGTCAAGGAGCGCCAGCCGGGGCCTCCCCGACGCTCCCCTCCCCCGCGCTGTCATGCAGCAGGGATGAGAAGACCTGGCGCCGCACGTCGAGATCCCGGCGGCTGCTCCGACCGAGGGGCAGCGCAGGCAGACTGCGCCCGACCGAGGAGGCGACATGGGACAGGCGACGCTCGGACAGGTCAGGGTCGACAACTTCTCGATCTCGCTCGACGGCTTCGGCACCGGCGAGGGCCAGACGCTCGAGCAGCCGTTCGGCCACGCCGGACACCGCCTGCACGAGTGGATGTTCGCCACGCGCTTCGGCCGGCAGATGATGGGCCAGCCCGGCGGCGGCACCGGCGTGGACGACGCGATGGCTCGCCGACACGAGGGCGGCGTCGGCGCCGAGATCATGGGGCGCAACAAGTTCGCTCCGCACCGAGGGCCGTGGACCGACGTCGGCACCGACGACGAGTGGCGGGGCTGGTGGGGACCGAACCCGCCGTTCCACACGCCGGTGTTCGTGCTGACCCACCACGTGCGCCCACCGATCGAGATGGAGGGCGGCACCACGTTCCACTTCGTCGACGCCACGCCGGTCGAGGCGCTCGAGTTGGCACGAGCGGCGGCCGGCGGGCTGGACGTGCGCCTGGGCGGTGGACCGTCGTCCATCCGCGACTTCCTGGTCGCGGACCTTGTCGACCGGCTCCACGTCGTGCAGGTCCCGATCCTCCTCGGTCGCGGGGAGCGCCTCTGGGACGGTCTCGAGGGAATGGACGAGCGCTTCGACGTGGAGAGCGTGACCACCCCCTCGGGCGTCATCCACCTCACGTTCACCCGCCGGGCCTGACGCCCGGGCCCGAGCCACCGGACCCGAGCCGCCGGGCCTGACCGTGCCGGGACCGCACGCCCGCTGATCGGCATGCAGGTCCACGGGTGCATGCGGGTAGATTCCGCCGCATGTCTGACGGCGATGCAGCGGTGGGGGCGGCGGCGAGCGCGGTGACGCTGGAGGACCGGCTCGCCGAGACCGCGTCGGTGCGCTGGACCAACCAGTGGAAGGAGCTCAAGGCCGAGGTCATCGACACCGAGCTCTGCACGGGCTGCGCGGGCTGCGTGATCTCCTGCCCGCACGACGTGATCGGCTACGACCACGCCTCCGGCGGCTACCAGCCGTTCCACCTGGAGGACGAGCTCGGCCCCGACGACTGCATCCACGGCCAGAAGGGCTGCACCACGTGCACCCGGGCGTGCCCGCGGTTCCGGCTCTGGGAGGGCCAGGCCGACGACCACCTGTTCGGGCGGCTGCGCCAGCCCGACGAGGTGGCGGGCATCTACGACGACATCCTGCTGACGCGGGCCAGTGACGACCACGTCAACGAGACCGGCCAGGACGGCGGGCTGGTGTCGGCCATCCTGCTGTGGGCCATGGAGCACGACTACATCGACGCTGCGCTCGTGTCCTACCTGGAGGGCGGGCAGGCCGGGTCGTGGAAGGCGGTCCCGGGCGTCGCGGCCACCAAGGAGGAGATCCTGGCCGCCGCCGGCAGCCGGTACACCTACTCGGCCAACACGCTCGCCATCGACGAGGCGCTCGAGGCCGGCCACTCGCGCCTGGCGCTGGTCGGGATGAGCTGCCAGAGCTCGGTGCCACCGGTCATGTGGTCGCGCAAGGCCGGCAAGATCTCCAAGCCCATCGTGTTCAACCTGGGCCTGCTCTGCTCCAAGACCTTCGACGACGCCATCTTCGAGGAGCTCTTCTGGGCCAAGTACGGCCTGGCCAAGGAGCACATGGTCAAGATGAACATCAAGGGCGTCTTCCAGATCTGGATGGACGACGGCGCCTACCACGAGATCAACCTCAAGGAGTGCCACGCGTGGACGCGGGAGGGCTGCAACCACTGCCCCGACTTCGCGGCCGAGCACGCGGACATCTCGTGCGGTGGCATCGGCGAGAACGCCAACTGGACGCTCACGATCGTCCGCACGGAGCTGGGACGGGAGATCATCTCCCGCATGATCGCCGCCGGCGTGATCGACGCGAAGCCCGGCGACTCGGACCCCGGGGCGATCGCCCTCATGCGCAAGCTGGCCGAGAAGTCCCGGTCCCGGTGGCCGACCACCGCCGAGGCGAGCGTGCGGGTCGGACTGCCCGACCCGAAGGTCAAGGCGAAGGCCACGGCCTGAGCCGCTCCGGGACCTCCCGGTCCTGGAACGCCGTTCCGTCAGGCCGTCAGGCCGTCAGGTCTGGGACCGGCGAGCTCCCGGTCAGGCCGGGCCGCCGGCCCGGTCGGGCTCAGGCTTCCTTGTCGCAGGCGTCGAAGATCGACTGCAGGGCCTTGGGGACCTGGATCTCGCCCGCGTCCTCCTCGGCCTGCTGCTCCTCGAACTTCTGCGCCTCTTCCTTGGGGATCTTCTTGACCATGGCGTCGTAGACGCACTTGCAGTAGTCCTCGGGCGACTGCGGGCCGGCGGCGGGGTCGTCCGGGTCGTCCTCGGGGACCTCGCGCTGCTCGTGGCAGCCGAACATGAAGTTCTTCTCGTAGTCCTCGCTGTACACCTCGGCCTGGCGCTGACCGCCGCACGCGGACAGGGCCAGCAGCGCCGCGAGGGCGAGGCCGAGCA
>JAEZAI010000495.1 GCA_023427825.1 Actinomycetes bacterium | reverse complement strand
CGCGCCGGGCGACCGAGCTCGGGATCAGGCGACGGTGGCGGTGAGCTGCGTGGCGCCGTCGGCGGCGCGCAGCGTGAGCGAGTCGCCCGAGCGCTCGACGGTCGCAGCGGCTGCGAGCGCGGCCAGGAGCTTGTCCTCCATCTCCATCACCGCGTCGTCGCAGCTCTTCATGGTCGTCGCGAACTCGCTGAAGGTGATCGCGCCGCCGTCAAGCTCGTAGGTGCCCTTGAAGTTGTTGCACCCGCCGTGCCCGGTCACCGAGCCCTCGGTGCCGAACGCGATGGTCAGCGGCTCGGTGAGCGCCGAGGCCTCGACCGCAGTGCCGGTGTTGACGCCGGTGATCTTCCACGACGTGCCGGCGAGGTCGCCGGTCACGGCCTCGAAGGACAGGAGGTCCTGACCGTCACCGGCCAGCAGGGTCAGCGTGGTGTCGGTCTGCTCCGCTCCCGCCACCTCGGCCAGGGCGGCGACGAACCGCTGCTCCTGATCGGTGGCTTCTTGGGAGCTGCACGCCATCTGCGTCATGGGCCCGAGCTCGATCTTCAGCGAGTCGCCGTCCTCGGTCCAGGTACCGCTGAAGCGGTTGCAGCCGGTCGAGCCCGCGACCGTGCCGTCCTGGGCGAAGTCCAGGGTGGGAACGGAACCCGACTCCACGGCGCCCCGCAGCTTCCACGACGTCCGGGCGAGCCCGTCGGCGGGGTTGGTCGCCCCGCCGGCGCCGGTGGTGCTGGTCGTCGAACTGCTCGTCGTGTCCTTCTTGTCGCCGTCGCTCACGTCGTCATCTCCGCAGGCAGCGGCCGTCACGAGCAGCAGGCCCGCGACCGCGCCGATTGCGAGCCGGGCGACGCCGGCTCGGTGCGAGGAGCGGGGGCGATGAGCGGCGACGGCGGTCGGTCGAGGCATGACGACACGATGGCACACCCCTGCGGTGGTGGCCCGGGCGGCTCAACGGGACCAGGCGGCGGGGTCCTGGCCGTAGAACTCGCGGAAGCAGTCGTACAGCTCCGGGTGCTCGTGCTCCAGGCCGTCGGCATCGTCGAAGAACGCCTCCGTGGCCACCGCGAAGAACTCCGCGGGGTTCACCCCTGCGTAGTCGTCGAGCACCTCGCCGGCCCGCCCCTCGACGACGGCCTCGTACACCTCGGTGCAGACCGGCACCCAGCGCTCGGCCAGCTCACGGGACATCGGCGGGGTGCCGTCGGTGACACCGTCGAGCATGTCCAGCTTGTGCGCGAACTCGTGGTACACGACGTTGCGACCGTCGCCGTGGTGGGCGACGTCGTCCTGGACCTCGTCCCAGGCCACGAGCACCGGGCCGTGCAGCTCGGCCTGTCCGAGGATCGGCGTGGGGTCGTCCGAGTACACGCCGTCCACCTGCGAGTGCTCACCGTGCATGATCGCCGTGGTGGGGTGGACGATGATCGCGTGCACGTCGCGGTAGGGATCGTCGAACGGCAGGTTCACGGTGAGCAGCGCGGCCTGCGCGGCGATCAGGACCTGCATGTCCTCCGTGATCGTGAAGCCGTTCGCCGGCTCCCAGTCGGCCTGGGCGACCAGACCGAGCGCGACCACCTCCAGGCGATCGCGCTCGGGGTCGGCGAGCTCGGTCCACCAGTCGAGGCGCTCCTGGCACAGCCGGCGCCACTCGTCGGTGAACCCGGCGTCGAGCAGTTCACGACGCCGACGGTGGCGCCTGGTCCCGAAGAGCATCGGAGGAGTCTGCCGTGAGGTCAGCCGGATCCGACGGCACCCCGGCCAGCACCGGCGGCAGCACGCTCAACCGGCGCGGCCCCGCGTCGACGGTGCTCGCCACGTCGACCGATCGGGACGACCCCGCACCGAGGTCCTCGAACCGCCTCGCCTGCGGCAGCACCCGCGCCTCGAGCGACCCCACCGCGCCGTTGTAGGCGGTGACAGCCCGACCGAGCGACGTGCCCACCCTGTCGAGGTGCTCGGCGAAGACCGAGAGGCGCTCGTGCAGCTCGCGGCCGGTGCGGGCGATGACCTCGGCCTGGTCCGCGATCTGCTGCTCGCGCCACCCGAGGGCCACGCCGCGCAGGAAGCCGAGCAGCGTGGACGGCGACGCCAGCACCACGCCCCGGGCCCACGCGTCCTCCAGCAGCGCGGGCTGGGCCGCCGCGGCCGCGGCCAGGAAGGCGTCACCGGGCAGGAACATGACCACCAGGTCGAGCGCGCCCGACACGAGCGAGTCGTAGTCCCGACGGGACAGCGCCGTGGCGTGGCCGGCCACCGCCTTGGCGTGCGCCGCGTGCAGCTCGGCCCGGCGGGCCTCGTCCTGGCAGTTGGCCGCGTCCAGGTAGCGATCGAGCGGGACCTTGGCGTCGATGACGACGGCCCGGTCGCCGGGGAGACGGACCACCACGTCGGGACGCCCGGACCGGTCGCCCGCAGCCGCCGAGCCGAGCCCACCCTGCTCCACGAAGTCCGCGTGGCGGTCCATGCCGGCCTGCTCCAGCACCCGGCGGAGCTGCACCTCTCCCCACGCCCCGCGCACGGCGTTGTCGCGCAGGGCACCGGCCAGGTGCCGGGCCTCGGCCCGGATCTCCTCGTTGCTGCGCCGGAGCTCGGCGACGGCGTTGGCGAGCACCGCGCTCTCGGAGCGGCGCTGGCACTCGAGCTCGCGGAGCTGCGCCGCCTGCAGCTCGAGCTGCTGCACGACACGGCCGCCCTGCGTCTGCCAGTGGCCGAGGGCCGTGGACTCGAGCGTCTGGTACCGGGCGGTCGCCAGGTGCAGGAGCTGCTCGGACTGCTCGTGCAGCGTGGCACCGGCGACCGAGCGGTAGGCGTCGAGCAGCTGGTCGTCGGTCCGCACCGCGGCCTCGGCCGCCGCGACGCGCTCGCGCAGCACCGAGCCCTCGACCGCGGCCCGGCGGGCCCACACCAGGTGCACGACGACGGCGGCCACGGCCGCACCCGCGACAGCGGCGAGCAGGAGTGCGATCGGATCCATGGCCGGACATGGTGTCGGCCGGGTGTGACAGCGGCGCCGCTCACCCGTCGTCCGGGCGGGGCTCCTGTGGCGAGGAAGGGCCTCCTGTCGTGCGGGAGGAGCGTCAGGCCAGGCGCTCGGCGAGGCCCGAGGAACGCCGCACCGGCCGTTCGATCGCGGCGCGGACCGACGCCCCGCTCGCCACGATCGTGACGCTGCGCCGGGCCCGGGTGACCGCCGTGTACAGCAGCTCGCGCGTGAGGATCGGGGAGGGCGGTTCGGGCAGGGTGACCACGACGCCCGTGAACTCCGAACCCTGGCTCTTGTGGATCGTCATGGCCCACAGCCGCTCGTGGCGATCGAGTCGGGAGGGGTCGACGAGCCGGGGCGCCGGCGACGCGTCGAACGCCACGGCGGTACGCCGGCCACGACGCCCCTCGGCCCCGGCGACCTCGACCACCACGCCGACGTCGCCGTTGAAGAGGCCGTTGAGCTGGTCGTTGGCCGAGACCATCACCGGACGCCCCGCCGACCAGGCGCCGCGCAGCAGCCCGGCGTCGGTCAGCGCCCGGTCGACGCGCTGGTTCCAGTCCTGCACGCCGAGCGGACCGCTCCGCCGGGCGGCGAGCACCTGCAGTCCACGGACGTGGGCGAGCGCACCGTCAGCGTCGCCCGCCCTGGCCAACTCGACCAGGCGGCGGCCGCTGTCGAGCACTGCGGCCACCACTCGATCGAGGGCGACCGGGTCGGTCGGATCCACGAGCACGACCTGCTCGGTGCCGTCGTCGGGAGCGGCCTCGCCCGCCGCGAGCAGCCCGAGCGCCTCGTCGACGTCGCCGTGGTCGATAGCCCGCCCCAGCGCGGCGATCGGCGAGTCGGCAGCGAAGCGGTGGACGCGGTCCAGCGTCACGACGTTGTCCACGAGCGCCGCCGGCGTGGGCCGGCCCCGGGCGCCGACCACGTCGCCCAGCACCGCACCCGCCTCGACGCTCGCGAGCTGCGACGGGTCGCCGACGAGCACCAGCCGGGCATCGGGGCGGACCGCCTCGAGCAGGCGGGCGGCCATGGGGAGATCGACCATCGACACCTCGTCGACGACGACCAGATCGGCGGTCACGGGGTGACCGGCGTGGTGGCGCCAGCCCCCGGACGGCCGGGCGCCCAGCAGCCGGTGCAGGGTGACCGCCTGGAGCCCGTCGAGGCGGGCCCGCGTGGCGGCCGGCAGATCGGAGCCCTCCACCTCGGCGCGGATCGCGTCGGTCAGGCGGGCGGCGGCCTTGCCGGTGGGAGCGGCGAGCGCGATCTCGAGCGGACGCTCGTCGTCGTGGGCGTCCAGCACCACGCCGAGCAGCCGGGCGATCGTGCGGGTCTTGCCCGTCCCCGGCCCCCCGGCGATCACCGCCAGCCGGTGCTCGAGCGCGGCGCGAGCCGCACGGTGCTGCGCGTCGGGCCCGTCGGGGCCCACCGGGAACAGCCGGTCGAGGGCGTCGAGCGTGGACGCCGTCAGCTCGTCGCGGCCCGCGCCGCGGGCTCGGAGGTCGTCGGCCACGCGCTGCTCGTCGCGGTGCAGCCCGGCGAGGTAGAGGGCGGAGCCGGCGGCCCCGACCGGGGCCCGCTCGTCGCGCTCGGGCGCCGCCTCGTCACGCACCAGCGGGCACGC
>JAEZAI010000318.1 GCA_023427825.1 Actinomycetes bacterium | reverse complement strand
CGCGACGTCCGCCGGGGCGCCGGGCGTCCGCCACCCGCAGCTCCGACCACCGGACCCGACCGCCGGCGACGAGCGCGTCCGAGGTGGTCGCGATCTGGATGGTCGAGTGGCGGCCCGGGCCCGTCCGCAGCACGGCACGCCCGGGGCGGTCGGTGGGGAGGTGCGCGGCGTCCTCCACGTCGACCACGTCACGGCTGTCCTCCCGGTCGGCCACTCGGAGCGCCAGACGCAGTGACAGGTTGGCCCGGATGGCGTCGGTGACCACGCCGGTGGGGCGTTGGGTGGCCAGCACCAGGTGCACGCCCAGGCTGCGGCCGCGCTGGGCCACGTCGAGCAACCCGTCGAGCAGCGCCGGCAGCTCGGCGGCCAGGGTGGCGAACTCGTCGACGACGACCACCAGCGACGGCTCGGCATCGGACGCCGGCACCTCGGACATGTCGGTCACGCCCGCCGACGCGACCACTCGCTCGCGGCGCCGCACCTCGGCCCGCAACGAGGCGAGCGCCCGTGCGGCCTCCGCCGGTCCCAGGTCGGTGACCAGTCCGACCACGTGCGGCAGCTCCGCCACGGCCCCGAACGCGGCGCCGCCCTTGTAGTCGACGAGCAGGAACGTCAGCCGGTCGGGCGGGTGGTGCAGCGCGAGCGACGCGACCAGCGTGCGCAGGAGCTCGCTCTTCCCGGCGCCCGTGGTCCCGGCGACCAGCCCGTGGGGTCCATCGGCCCGGAGATCCAGGTGGGCGACGCCGCCCGCGGCCCGAGCCACCGGTGCCCAGAGCCCGCGGCGCGACGCCCGGCTGCCGTTCCACGTGTCGAGCACCTGCACCGGGCTCCCGAGCAGGCCCGCATCGACCAGCAGGTCCGCCAGCGACACCGAGTCGGGCAGGTGCGCGTCGAGGCCCGGGGCCCGCCGGGACGTCAGTGCCCGCGCCACCGGCTCGCACGCCTCCACCGTCATGCCGTCCGGCACCAGCTGGGTCGGTGGTCCGTCGTCCCGGCGCACCTGGGCGCCATCGGGCCCGACGACGACGACCGTCCCGATGCCGTCGGGCACCTGCGAGGCATCGTCGGCGAGCCACAGCGTGCCCGTGAGCACCTCGTTCCCGCGGGGCCCGCCCCGGCCGCCGGAGCGGTCGACGATCCGCAGGAACGAGCGCCCGGCCGCGGTCGATCCCGGGTCCTCGTGCACTCGGTGGGGGAGCCACGCCAGCCAGTCCCACGCCGCCGCCCGCTCGGGTGCGACGTCGAGCAGGAGGGAGAGGTGCTCGGGTGCGAGGCACCCGACGAGCTGCACGACCACCGACCTCGCGAGCGCAGCGGCGCCGTCCGCGGTGCCGCACACGGCGAGACCGCTGACACCCAGGTCCACGCCCGCAGGTCGGTGCACGATCCGCAGCCGTTCGGCCTCCACGACGAGTCGGGCGCGCAGGTCGGACCGTCCGCCGACCGGCACGACGACCGGGTCTTCCGCCCCGGCGTCCTCGGTGCCGATCCGCACCCGCAACGGCGAGGGCTGGGCCGGCCATCGCTCCCACGTGCGGTTGGCGTGGCCCTGCGCCCACGACGCCACCTCGGCGCCCGACGGCAGGTCCCGCTCGGCGCGGGCCAGCTCGTCGGCGCGGAGGTCCTCGGCGACCGCCACCGCCGACGCGAGGTCGTCCAGGAACTGCTGCTCACGGAACCGGCGGTCCCGCCGGTGCTCCCGGCGGATCTCGATGCCCGCCGCGACGACGAACGCCACGCCGAACAGGACGAACCCGGCGACGGCCAGGCTCCCGGTGACCAACCACACCCCGCCGCCGAGCAGCAGCGGGACAGCGGCGGAGATCAGCGGGAACCCCGGGAGGCGGTCGGTCGACGGCGGCGTGGGCAGCTCCACCGCCCGCGGCTCGTGCGGCGCGACCACGGCCGGCACTCGGCCGTGGTGGCGCCACGGCCCCTGCTCGCCCCGCGGGCGCAGCGGTCCTTCCACCCGGAGCTCGAAGGTGGTGTCGCCCACGCGCAGCAGCGAGCCGTGACCCAGCGAGCCGCCACCGCGCACCGGCTCGCCGTCGACCTCCACGCGGTCCACCGCACCCGTGGTGTGGACGGACACCGACGAGTCGACGCGCAGGCGGGCCGCACCGATCGCGGTCGTGCCGTAGGCCAGCCGCACCGACTCGTCCGTCTCGGCCTGCGCACCGGCCGGGCCCAGGCGGCGCAGGACCACGGGCGCCCACCACGGCGGCCGGGTGGCGGTGTCGTCGTGGGCCAGGCGGACGGTGGCTCCCGTCCGGGGTGCCGCCTCGGCGGCGGGGCGGTCGGCCCGGGCCCCGAACCCGGTGGTGCCCACCTCGACGACGGTCGACGCGGTCCGTGGGTCGAGCCCGCAGTGCTCGGCGAGCGCTGCCGAGAGCTCGCCCACGGTCGCGTCCTCCGCGAGCTCCACCCGGACGTCGCGCACCTCGGCGTCGCCCGGGAGGAGCACCCGGTAGCGGAGCTCCATCTCGGTCAGGAGCCGGAGGCCTGCCGCTGCTGGCCCACGTTGGTGGCCACGGCCTGCGCCGCGGCCTCGAGCGCCGCGGCCACGCGGGCGAGCTGCGCCCGGTGGTTCCCGTCCCACTCGCTGCGGAACTTGGTGGCGTCCGAGCCCTCCCACCAGGCCGCCTTGAGCAGGCCGTCCAGCTTCTTGGTCAGCGACGTGATCGCGCCGGCGTCCGCCTGCAGCTGCTTCTGGAGCGCCGACATGGCCTCCGGGTCGAGTCCGAGCTTCGCCATCGGGGTGCACC
>JAEZAI010000612.1 GCA_023427825.1 Actinomycetes bacterium | reverse complement strand
TCGTGCTGGTGGACGAGCTCGCGCACACCAACGCGCCCGGCTCGCGGCACCACAAGCGGTGGGAGGACATCGACGAGCTGCTCGCCGCCGGCATCGACGTGGTGTCGACCGTGAACATCCAGCACCTCGAGTCGGTCAACGACGTGGTCGAGCGCATCACCGGCGTGCGCCAGCAGGAGACCGTGCCCGATGCCTGGGTGCGCTCCGCCGAGCAGGTGCAGCTGGTGGACATGACCCCCGAGGCGCTGCGCCGCCGGATGGCGCACGGCAACGTCTACCCGGCGGACCGCATCGACGCCGCGCTCGGCAATTACTTCCGGGTCGGCAACCTGGGCGCGCTCCGCGAGCTGGCGCTGCTGTGGGTGGCCGACCGCGTCGAGGACGAGCTCCACACCTACATGGAGTCCCACGGGATCGCCGGGTCGTGGGAGACGCGCGAGCGGGTGCTGGTGGCGATCACCGGCGCGCCCGACGGCGACGGCGTCATCCGGCGCGCCGCCCGCCTTGCCCGCCGCAACCAGGGCGAGCTGATCGGCGTTCACATCAGCCCGTCCGACGGGCTCGTCGATCGACGGGGACCGGACCTGGACCGGCACCGCCAGCTGCTCGAGGAGCTCGGCGGCACCTTCCGTGAGGTGGTCGGCGACGACGTGGCCGAGACCCTCGTGGCGGTGGCGCGCAGCGAGCGCGTCACCCAGATCGTCGTCGGCGCCAGCCGCCGGTCCCGCCGTCAGGAGCTGACGCGCGGCTCGGTGGTCAACGACCTGCTGCGCCTGGCCCGCGATCTGGACGTCCACGTGATCTCGGCGCCGGACTCCACGAGCGGCGGCGTGGCCGCGGCGGCCGCCCGCCTCACCGCGGGCCCGCTCCACACGCCGCTGCCCCGCCGGCGGCGGGCCGCGGGGTGGCTGCTGCTCGTGGTCGGCGCACCGCTGCTCTTCCTGTCGCTGCTGCCGTTGCGTGACGACCTGGGCGTCCCCACCGCCATGCTCCTCGCGCTCACGCTCGTGGTCGCGGTCGGCACCGTCGGTGGGCTGCTGCCGGGGGTCGTCGCCGCCGTGGTGTGCTCGCTCGCGATCAACTTCGTGTTCGTCCCGCCCTACGGCACGCTCACCGTCACGCACGCCGAGAACGTGCTCGCCCTCGTCGTGTTCCTGGTCGTCGGTGCGACGGTGGCGACGCTGGTGGACCGGGTCGCCCGCCGGTCCGCGGAGTCCGCACGGGCGCGCGCCGATGCCGACGCGCTCGCCCGCTCGGCGGCAGTGCTCGCCACCGAGGCCGACCCGCTGCCGTCGCTGCTGGACGAGGTGCGTTCGTCGCTCCGGCTGGACGCCGTGTCCCTGCTGCACGCGGAACCGGCGACTGGCGACGCCGAGGCCGGCGGTTCCCAGGCCGGCGTCGCCGCGGGCGATCGCTGGGAGGTCGTGTCGAGCAGCGGGGACGGCCCGCCGCTCCGACCCGGCGACGGTGCGGTGCGCACGGTGTCGGACGACGGCGACTGGGTGCTGGTGCTGCGCGGCGACCTGGATGCGGGCGGCGTCGAGCTGCTCGAGACGCTGGTCGATCAGGTGGGCGTCGCCGTGGACGCGGTGCGTCTCCGGGAGGACGCCGCGGCCGCCGAGGCGCTGCTGCGCGCCGAGGAGCTGCGCACGGGCATCCTCCAGGCCGTGTCGCACGACCTGCGCACCCCGCTCGCGGGCATCAAGGCGTCGGTCACCTCGCTGCTGTCGCCCGACATGACGTTCGGACCCGAGGACACGCGTGAGTTCCTGACGTTGATCGACGACGAGGTCGACCGTCTGGACCGCGTGGTGGGCAACCTGCTCGACATGAGCCGCCTGCAGTCGGGCGGCCTGCGCGTGCTGCGGCTGCCGACCCCGGTGGAGGACGTGCTCGGCGCCGCGGTCGCAGGTGTGGACGATCCCGCCGGCCACCGGGTCGAGCTGCGGGTGCCGCCCGACCTGCCGCTCGTCGACGTGGACCCGGCGCTGACCGAGCGGGCAGTGGCCAACGTGGTGGCCAACGCCCTGGCCGTCCAGCCCGAGGGTGAGCCGGTCGTCGTCGACGCCGCGGTGGTCGGGGACCGCGTCCACGTCCGCGTGGTCGACCGCGGCCCCGGCATCCGACCCGCGGACCGTGCCCGCGTGCGGGCACCGTTCCAACGCCTCGGCGACCGGTCCAACCAGGCGGGCGTGGGGCTCGGGCTCGCCATCGCCCACGGGTTCACCGTCACCGTCGGCGGCCGGTTGGAGCTCGAGGACACACCCGGAGGCGGGCTGACCGTGGTGTTCGAGCTGCCGATCGCCGTGCTCCCCGATGAGCAGCTCGTCGAACCCGCACCCGACGCGCCCGGCGCCGAGACGGCGCCGACCCCGCTGGTCGCGACCGACCGAGGCACTCCATGAGCAGGGTGCTGGTCGTCGACGACGAGCCGCAGATCCGCAAGGCGCTGTCGGTGACGCTGCGAGCGAGCGGCTACGACGTCGACGTCGTCGGCACCGGCGAGGAGGCGCTGACCCGTGTCGCCGGTTCTCACCCCGACGCGGTCATCCTGGACCTCGGCCTGCCCGGCATCGACGGCATCGACGTGATCGAGGGGCTGCGGGGCTGGACCGACGTGCCGATCGTGGTGCTCTCGGTCCGTGGCGAGGAGTCCGACAAGATCGCCGCGCTCGACGCCGGCGCCGACGACTACGTGACCAAGCCGTTCGGCATGGGCGAGCTGCTGGCCCGGCTCCGGGTGGTGCTGCGACGCCAGCAGCCCGACACGTCGGTCGCCTCGGTGGTCACCCGCGACTTCACGATCGACCTCGCCGCACGGCGCGTCACCGTGCAGCGCAAGGGCGCGGAGGAGGTGCGGCTGACGCCGATCGAGTGGGGTCTCGTCGAGCGGCTGGTCACCAACCCCGGACGGTTGCTCACCCAGCGCCAGCTGCTCACCGAGATCTGGGGTCCCGGGGTGAGCGACCAGACGCAGTACCTGCGCGTCCACATGTCGAACCTGCGCCACAAGCTCGAACCCGACCCGTCGCGACCTCGCTA
>JAEZAI010000351.1 GCA_023427825.1 Actinomycetes bacterium | reverse complement strand
ACCGACGTCGGGCAGCCCGCCGGCGTGGGACAGCACGTGGGGGCGGCCCGCGATCTCGAGCTGGTGGCGGATGGCGGACGAGACGACCCGGTCCGCCGCCGTGGCGCCCTGCGCCGGTGGTGCCGAGGACGGCGCGACCGGTGCAGGGGCCGGCGTGATCGGGTCGTCGGGAGGAGCGGCGGTCGGGAGGCCCATGGGTCGATCCCATCTCGTGTCGCCGCCGGGTGGAAGGCGCTGGTGATGCTGGTGGTGCCAGCACCTGTCTCCCGGCCGTCGGATCTGGTCGACTGGGGGCGTGTCGGGCAGCAGTCGGTCGACCAGGGGTGGGACGGGGAACCGCGGGTCGGGGACCGGATCGCCGGTGAGCGGCGACGCGGGTCGCGAGCTCGGTGACTTCCTGACGACGCGCCGCGCCGCGGTGGACCCCGCGAGCGTGGGCCTGCCCGCGGGTCCGCGGCGCCGGGCGCCGGGGTTGTGGCGTGAGGAGGTGGCGCTGCTCGCAGGTGTGTCGGTCACCTGGTACACGTGGCTCGAACAGGGACGGGCCGAACACCCCTCGCGCTCCGTGCTCGACGCGGTCGCCCGGGCGCTGCTGCTCGACGACGCCGAGCACGCGCATCTGCTGACGCTGGCCGAGCGGGTGGCGGGCCATGGTGTCCCCGACGTCGTCGGCGACACGTCGGACCGTCCGCCGCCCGACGCGCTGGTGCGAGCGGTCGACGCGTTGGACCCGTCGCCCACCTACCTGCTCGGGCCGCGGTGGGAGTACCTGGCGTGGAACCGGGCGCAGGGCCTGCTGTACCCGCGCGCCGAGGCGCTGGCAGCGGAGGACCGCAACCTGCTGGTCATCGTCCTCTGCGAGCCGTCGGCACGCGAGCTCATCGTCGACCGCGAGGCGGAGGGGCGGGCGATGGTGGCCGAGTTCCGCGCCGAGACGGCGGCGCTGCGCGGGGATCCGAAGCTGGAGCGGCTGATCGAACGGCTGCAGGACGAGAGCGCCGAGTTCGCCGAGTGGTGGTCGGACCACGACGTCGCCGGGTTCCACAGCCGGTTGCGGAGCTACGACCACCCGATCGCCGGCCGGCTGACGTTCGAGTACCAGGCGTTCCACCCCGCGGAGTGGCCGTCGTACCGGCTGGTCACGCAGCTGCCGGTCCCGGGCGACGACAGCACCCGACGCCTGACCGCGGGCTGAGGTGCGGCACAGCCGCTCAGCGTCATCACAGCTGCCGCTTACCCCGTCCTCACGTTCCGGGGGTGACATGGCAGCCATGTCCAACGGCGACCTCCCGACCGCTCCGAACCCGGTGAGCGGTCCTCCCACCTCCCCGGCCGAGGCCCCGGCGCTCGGAGCCCCGAGCGCGACCGGCCCGGCGGCGTCTGCGTTCCCCACTGCGCCCCCCACCGCCATGCCGCTCGCCCCGCCGACGGCGCCGAGCGGGTTCTCGCTCACGCCGCCCGCGTACTCCGGACCCGTGCCCGCGGGCGTCGGTGGCAGCGGTGGCGGCAATTGGGGTCCCGGCTCACAGCCCGGCCCGGCCCCTCGCCCGGAGGGCGGCCGCCCCGGCGCCGGTCGCAAGATCGCCGTCGCCCTGCTGCTGGTGCTCGCGCTGATCGCCGGTGTCGCCGGCGGCTTCGGGCTGTCCCGGCTGACGCAGTCCGACGACACGGCCACGCGGCAGCCCCGGCAGGTGCCCGAGCTGCCGTCGAACGGGTCGCCCTTCGGCAACGACCCCACCCAGGTGCCCGAACCCGGTCAGGGCGGTCAGAGCTCCCCCAACGGCTCGGCCGAGACGGCCGACGTCAACGCCGTGGCCGAGAAGGTCCTTCCCGGCGTGGTGAACATCAACGTGCTGACCGCGCAGGGCCAGGGCGCCGGGACCGGCATCACGCTCTCCTCGGACGGCCTGGTCGTCACCAACAACCACGTGGTGCGCGGCGCCACCCGCATCGTCGTCACCGATGCCGACAGCGGAGAGCGCTACGAGGCCAAGGTCGTGGGCACCGCCAAGACCAAGGACCTGGCGGTCATCCAGCTCGAGGACGCCAAGGGCCTGGACACGGTGGACATCGGCGACTCCGACTCGGTCGAGGTCGGCGACGCGGTCGTGGCGCTGGGCAACGCCGGCGGCCAGGGAGGCACCCCGTCGGTCGTGTCCGGCAACGTCACCGCCCTGGGTCGCAGCATCACCGCCAGCGACGAGTCCGGCAGCCAGGCGCAGCGGCTGAGCAACCTCATCCAGATCGACGCCAACATCGTCCCTGGTGACTCGGGCGGCCCGCTCGCCAACGCCGACGGCGAGGTCATCGGCATCAACGCCGCGGCCTCCGCCACCAACGAGATGTCGACCAACGACGAGGGCTACGCCATCCCCATGAACGACGCCATGGAGATCGTCGAGCAGATCAAGGCCGGCAAGGAGAGCGACGTGGTGCGCATCGGTGCCCGCGGCGTGCTCGGCGTCAGCGTGGTCGGGGTGGCCGACGACCCGTTCGGGCAGGGCGGCGGTGCCGCCACCAAGGGAGCCGGCGTGGCCGCCGTGGCCGACGGGTCCGGCGCCGCCAGGGTAGGCGTCGTCCAGGGTTCGACGATCACCGCCGTCGACGGCAAGCAGATCGACTCCGCCGAGGCGCTGACCAAGGCGCTCGAGGGCGCCAAGCCCGGCGACGAGGTCAAGCTGTCGTGGACCGACCCCGACGGCCAGAGCCGCACGGCGACCGTCACCCTCACCGAGGGT
>JAEZAI010000297.1 GCA_023427825.1 Actinomycetes bacterium | reverse complement strand
CCTACCTGGCGCGGCTACCGGTCGACGAGGTGAAGCTGGACCGCACCTTCCTGGAGGCGGCGGGGTCCGACGTCGTCCGGAACCGGGTCGTCGGCGGCGTCGTGGACCTGGTCAAGGCGCTCGGCCTCCGCAGCGTCGCCGAGGGCATCGAGTCGGCGGATCAGTTCCGGCTGCTCGCCGACCTGGGCTGCGACATGGCCCAGGGCTTCCACATCGATCGCCCCATGACCTCCGAGCAGCTGACCGAGCACCTGGCGTCGCACCGCCCGCCGGACCGGTGGCCGTCCCTGCGCCACACGGCGCGGATCGTCGGGATCTGACCCCTGCCGCTCCCTTACAGGGAATCAGCCGAGCGGGCCGTTGGTGACCAGGTGCGCGATGTCCTCGACCAGGAGGACGGTCAGCAGCCCGATCACGCACACCGCGATCGCCGACACCGGCCAGCGCCAGCGGTGGTCCACCTGGAAGAACCGGCGGATCGTGAACACGTCGCACGTCATGGCGATGACGCCGATGATCACGCCGAGGATCGGGCCGACGCCGGACACGATGCCGATCGCCGGCAGGACGAACGGGAAGATCACGTACGTCAGCGTGCAGCGGGTGGCAGAGATCAGCATCGACCGCTGGAACGTGGCGTAGGCGGACGCCGCCGACACGCCCGGCGGACGCTCCTTGATCCGCAGCACCTTGCGCACCAGCACGTCGGCCTTGGAACGGGAGACGGGCGCCGCGTCGTGCTGGACGGGGCACGAGCCGGCCGTCGTCTGCTCGGCGAGCGCGGGGTGATCGACGGGACAGCGGGAAGCGGAGGTCCCCGGGGAGGAGCCGACGACGCCGGCCGGGACAGAGCGCATCGGCGCCCAAGTTAGGAGACGACGGGGCCGCGCCACCAAGCGGCGGCCCGATGCCACAGCAGCGGCCGATCTCGCGGGCCCCGGTCCGGCGAACCGGCGGATCGCTCAGCCTGCCCCGGCCTCCGATGTCGTCTCGGGCAACACGTCGGCCAAGCGGTGGCGCGAGGTGATCCCGAGCTTCCGGAAGACCTTCCTGAGGTGGTAGTCGACGGTCGACGGGCTGATGAACAGCATGGCGCCGATCTCGGCGTTCGTGAGGTGTGCTCGTGCGAGCGATGCGATCTGGGCCTCCTGCGGCGTGAGCTCGACGACCGGCCCCTCGCGGTGTGCCTGCAGCCGCTCCCCGGTGGCTCCGAGCTCCCGTGATGCCCGCTCCGCGAACCCCCGCATCTCCATCGAGACGAACATCTCATGCGCGCGGCGGAGCTCCCGCCGCGCGTCCGTGCGCCGCCGCTGTCGCCGCAGCCACTCCCCGTACAGCAGCCGAGCGCGAGCGAGCTCCACCCGCACCGTCGTGCGGTCGAGTCGTTGCACCGACTCCACGAACAGGTCCTCGGCGACGTGGTCGTCCGCGACGAGCGCGCGGGTTCGGGCCAGCACGCCGAGCGCCCAATCGGTTCCGGCGGCGCTCGCCGTCACCTCCAGCCGGCGCAGCGCGTCCGCGACGCGATCGGGCTT
Organism: Actinomycetes bacterium; assembly: GCA_023427825.1. Lineage (GTDB taxonomy): Bacteria > Actinomycetota > Acidimicrobiia > Acidimicrobiales > Microtrichaceae > Dermatobacter. The sequence continues at coordinate 5,785 of JAEZAI010000297.1, read as the reverse complement.
GCTGGCGCGGCTCGCCGCCTCGACCAGCTCGGCGAGTGCCCAATCGGCGCATCCGCTCGCGTCAGTGGGGTGCGCCGTTGCGAGCTCTGCGTAGCGCAGGGCCTGCTCGTACTCGCCGAGGCCGTTGTGGAGGACGGCTCCCGTCCATGCCGCCACCGTGAGGCCGATCCCCTCGCCGCTGCGTCGAGCGTCGGAGGAGCTCTGGTCGATCAGCTCGTCGGCCGCCTGCCGTTCCCCTCGGAACGCGGCCAGGGCAAGATCGCCGTACGGGGTCAGACGGGCACCCATGCCGCGGACGAGCGAGCGCTCCTCTGCCGCGAGAGAGGCGGCCTGGGACAGCTCGCCGGCGTGCAGGTGGACGATGAACCGCTGGCCCAGGGCCAGCGGGAGCACGGCCAACGCTCCCGCCGTGCGCGCCACCAGGACGAAGCGCTCGGCGAGCCCGCACCGGGACTCGTCGTCCCAGAGGTCGGCCGTGGCGACCGACGCCATCCAGAGCCAGCGGAACTCCTCCTCGACGGTCACGTCGTCGTCCCCGAACGCGTCGATCGCCCGCCGGAGGATCGGCACTCCCGCCCGGGGGCCGTCGATGATCAGGCGCACATTTCCTTCCAGCAGCAGATCGGCGACGCGCGGTGGATCAGGGGACGGCGGCGCCTCCGCTGCCGCAGCCACCACCGCGACGACGCCGTCGCCCGGTGCGAGTCGACCGGCGAACCAGGCCGCCGACAGGGCTTGGAGGTAGGTCTCGCGCGCCAGGCGCGCATCGTGCGGGGCGAGCCGCCCAGCCGCCGTGAGCAGCTGTTGGGGGACGTCCGCTCCACGGCGCAGCGTGAACTCGACGTCACCGCGGAGGAGCTCCGCCCGCGCCGCCTGGAACTCGTCCAGCGGCAGCGCGAGCGCGACGGACAGCAGCTCCAGCGCGGACTCCGGGTCGCCCGCCTCGTGCTTGGCCCGAGCCGCGGCGAGGGCACGCTCCCCGCGAGTGGTCGGATCCGGCGTGAGCACGGTCGCCCGCTCCAGCAGCGACGCCGCGCTGGCGACGCCGCCCCGCGCCCGGGACCGGCCCGCCGCCACCTCGAGCTCGTCGGCGACCTGGGCGTCGGGCCCCGAGGCGGCATGAGCCCGGTGCCACGCGCGTCGATCCGGATCGCGCTCGGGGTCGGTGATGTCGGCCAACGCCTCGTGCGCCGATCGTCGCTCGCGGGACGAGGCGCTCCAGTAGACCGCCGCACGAGCGAGGGGATGACGGAAGGTCACCCTCATCCCGATGTCGAGCAGGTCGGCCGGAACGCCCTGGACGACGCGATCGTGTGCGATCCCGAGCCGGTCCGCCGCCTGCCAGAGCGACGTGGCGTCGCCCAGCGGTTCGGCCGCCGCCACCACCAGGCGCTGGCGCTCCTCGTCGGGCAACGACAGGAACCGGTCCCGGAACCGGGCCTGGACCTGCAGCGCCAGCGTCGACGCGGCCGGCACGCCGAAGCCGCCGGCGAGCTCTCCCGGCGTGAGACCGGTCGACAGCTCGATGAGGACCAGAGGATTCCCCTGGCACTCGCTCACGATCCGGTCGCTGACGATCGGATCCAGCGAGCTGCTCGCGGCCATGGACAGCAGCTCGTGCGCCTCGTCGTGACGGAGCGCGTGGACGACCAACTCGTCGATGCCGACGAAGAGCGGCTCGACCGTGGGTTCCCGTACCGCCAGGACGATCACCACGGACTCGGCGAGGAGCCGACGAGCGACGAACGCGAGGACCTGCCCGGAGGCCGTGTCGAGCCACTGCGCGTCGTCGACGAGGCAGAGCAGCGGTCGCTCGTCGGCGACCGCAGCGAAGAGGCTGAGCACCGCCAACCCGACCAGGAAGGGGCTGGGCGGCGGTCCCTCGGCGCGGCCGAACGCCACGTCGAGCGCAGCGGCCTGCGGCGCCGGGATCTGGTCGATCCGGTCGAGGAGCGGGGCGCAGACCTGGTGGAGCGACGCGAACGCGAGGTCCATCTCGGACTCGATCCCGGTGGCGCTGACCACACGGAACCCCTCCGCCGCGGCCTCGGCGAAAGAGAGCAGCGAGGTCTTGCCGATCCCGGCTTCGCCGCGGACGACGAGGGCACGGCTGTTGCCGGCGCGTGCGTCCCGAAGAGCCCGGTCGATGACGCCACGTTCGACCGTACGGCCCACGAGCACCGGGTCAGCGTAGAAGCCCCCGCAGGATCGCCGCTCGATCGACGGACGGTGGAGCCGAGATCAGCTGAGGCCGGCTGCTGCCGGGCGGCGCTCCGCTTCGGCGGCCGCGCGAAGGGCCTCCCACGCGTCCCAGAGGAGCACGCCTCCGGCCAGCACGGTGATCAGCCACGGGTTCGGCTGCCACGTGGTTTCCTGTCCGAGCTCGTCCGACAGACCGGCGAGGAAGGCTGGATCGACGACCTGCTCGGTGAACGCCGCCCATGCCACCAGCAGGAGCAGCGCCACGTCGACCACAGCCATCGTGCCGGCGAGGGGCCAGGACCACGAACTCCGGAGGTACGCCAGCACGACGAGCGCAGCGCCCGCCAGGAGCAGTGCGATCGCCAGCCAGATCGGTCCGGACCACAGGTCCGGATCGAGGAGCGGCACACCCTCGCCATCGGCGTCCTGCACCGGCGACCATCGCCGTTGCACGAACAGAAGCGACACCACGATGAGCGTGAGGGCGACCTCGCCGACGGTCTCTCCGATCGTGAGGTGCGGGGCGGACGGCACCTCGGGCAGGTCGTCGGGGTCCCAGGCGGTCGCGTCGGGGGTGTCGCCCGTGCCGAACCTCTCCAGCAGCGCAAACACGCCGGTGACCCAGAAGCACACCTGGAGGACGGCCATGGCGGCGCTGGCGAGCAGGGCGGTGATGACGGATCCGACGGTGACGTCCTCGGCGGCCGCTGCGCCGGCGACGGAGATCGCAGTCAGTAGGGGGACGACGATGCCGAGCCACCGTCGGAGTTGCCGGACGTACTCCGGATAGAGGCCCTCACCGATGAGCGCCCGTCCACCGACCCGGTAGTTGGCCGCCAGCCGTGCAGGATCGCCGAGCTCGACCAGGGCGGTGCGTTCATCGACGCCCTCGGACATGTCGGCGATGGTCGACCGCAGCTCGCGCTCGATGTCGTCGCGCTGATCGGACGGAAGGCGGCGGGTGACGTCCCATACGTAGCGGTCGGTCAGCGTGCTGCTCATCGCTTCTCCTGGGTGAGGTCGTCGATGGCCGTGGTCAGATCGGCCCACTCCTGTCGAAGTCCCCGCAACACCGCCCGCCCCGCAGTGGTGCACCGGTAGAACTTGCGAGGACGCGAGTCCTCCGTGTTCCACTCGCACTCGAGCAGGCCCTGGCTCTCCAGCCGACGCAGCAGCGGGTACAGCGTGTTCGCATCCACCCGGAACCCACGCTCCTCGAGCGTCTCCAGGAGCGCGTAGCCGTAGGCCGGCCGCCGCAGCAGCTCAAGGCAGGCGAGCACCACCGTCCCGCGCCGGAGCTCCTGCACGTGGAGGTCGAGAGGTTCCCGGTCAGGGGCCACGCACACACGATACTGTGTGTGACACACTATCGTCCACCGCACGGGCTTTCAGGCAACTCGCCTCGCGGCCACCGAACGTCCCGGCGCGAACGCGGCGCTCGGGCGGGCGGTCGCGCCCGGGGGCTGGCTGCTGATCGCGTTCCACGTGTCCATGACCGGCCAGAACCCTGGTTCGACGCTGACGATGGCCGAGCGGTGGGGTGAGCCGGTGCAGATCGACTTCCACTTCATCGACCCCGATGAGTTGATCGGCGGCCTCGACGACCGGCTTCATGACGATGCCGGACCGACCGCGAGCCTTGGCCCCACGTCGAGGTCGCCAGCCGCCGTTGCCACGTCCTCGCCGCTCGCCGCTGACCGCTATCGCATCGCCTGCAGCAGCTGCTCGCAGGCCTCCGCGCAGGTGCGGCACACCTCTGCACAGATGCGGCAGTGCTCCATCGCTCCGGCGTGCTGCTCGCACTCCTCGGCACAGCTCCGACACGCCGTGCGGCACGCCTCGACGAGCGCGGCAGTGACCGCTGCGTCGTACTCGGTCTGGCGGGCCAGCACGCGGCTGGTCGCCGTGCAGACGTCCGCGCAGTCCAGGTTGCGGCGGATGCACCTGGCCATCTCGCCGGCGTCCGATTCGGACAGGCAGGCGTCGCCGCACTGGGTGCAGGTGGCCGCGCAGTCGACCAGCACGTCGATCGCCTCTGCGAGTCGGTCCCGGTCGAGGCCGAACCCGCCCGGGAAAGTGTCGAGCATTGCGTGGGTGTGGGACATGACGCCCTCCGTCGGTCGGGTACGGCGCCACGCCTCGACCCGGTCGGCGAGGCGTGGACGCTGGGAGACGCGGGCTCCCTACCCCTGTTCCAGGTGGGTGCCACATGGCAGACTCGCCGCGTGTCGACGAGTGACACGCTCCTCGAACACGCACGGGCAGCGTTCGCGCAGAGCAGGTGGGCCGCAGCCCGCGCTGCGCTCGAGGACGCGGACGCCGCCCAGCCCCTCGGCGCCGAGGACCTCGAACGACTCGCCTGGTCGTGCCGTTGGGAGAGCGATCCGGGGGCGTTCCTCGATGCACTCGAACGGGCCGAGGTGGCGTTCGACGCGACCGGGGACATGGCCGGCGCCGCCCGCATGGCGCTGGAGCAAGCGCGCCACCACGCAATGATGCTCGACAGTGCGGTCGCGCTGACGTGCTACGTCCGGGCCACCGAGTACCTCGCCGACGCACCCGAGTGCGCCGAGCACGCGCAGGCGCAGTGGTCGCTGGCCTTCACGCTCATGCAGGCGGGCGACGGCGACGGCGCGCGGACCGCACTGCTCAAGGCCCGCGAGATCGCTCGCCGGGTGGGAAGCCCGGGCATGGAGGCGATGGCGGTGCAGGGCCTGGCCCACGTGGCCGCCACCGAGGGTGAGGTCGGCGAGGTCCTCCCGCTGCTCGACGAGGCCGCAGCGCTCGCCATGCGGCCGGGCGTCGCCCCCGTGCCCGCGGGCTACGTGTACTGCGCCGTGATCTCGGTGTGCCGGGCGGTCTGCGACTGGGGGCGGGCCACCGAGTGGACGAAGGTCTCGACCCGCTACTGCGAGCGCGAGTCGATCGCCGGCTACACCGGGCTCTGCCGGTTCCACCAGGGCGAGATCGACCGCCTTCACGGCAAGCTCGCCGAGGCGGAGCGGCGGGTCCTGCAGGCGTGCGAGGAGCTCCTCGACATCAACCGCTACAGCGCCGGTTGGGGCTACAGCGAGCTGGTCGAGATCCGCGTGCGCCGAGGTGACCTCGATGGCGCTGAGGAGGCACTGGCAGAGGCGATCGCGCTCGGCGACGACGGCCAACCCGGCCGAGGGCGCCTGCTGCTGGCCCAAAGGGATCCACGGGCGGCGGCCCGCAGCCTGAGGCGGGCGCTCGCCGATCCGGGCTTCGTGGCTCGCGAGCGTCGGGTGTTCCTGCTCCCCGTGTACGTCACGGCGTGCCTCGCCGTCGGTGACGAAGCTGCGGCGGCGGAGGCCGTCGCCGAGATGGAGGAGCTCGCCCGACGGTTCGACACCCTCGGTCCGGCAGCCGCCGCGAAGGTCGCACGCGGCCAGCTGTCGCTCCACCGGGGAGACACCGACGCAGCGATCACGGCCCTGCGGGAGGGTGTCCGCATGTGGAGCGAGGTCGACGCCCCGTACGAGGCGGCGCAGACCCGGGTGCTGCTGGCCCGGGCGCTGACCGCCGACGGTGACGCCGCGGGTGCGCGTCTGGAGCTCAGGGC
>JAEZAI010000250.1 GCA_023427825.1 Actinomycetes bacterium | reverse complement strand
GCCCAGCGCGGTGCTGTGGGCCGTCCAGCGGCCGACGAGCCAGTCGTCGTCCACGAGGTCGTCGTAGGCCGGATCGAGCCACTCGTGGGACATCTCGCACCCGGCCGCGACGGCACCGGCCGTGAGGCAGGCCAGCACGCGCTCCTTCAGGGCCTCCAGGCCCTCGACGCTCGGCGAACGGACGTACCAGGACGCGGCGGCCCGGCGGGGAACCACGTTGGGCTGCTCCCCCGCCTCGGTGAAGATCCCGTGGACCCGCTCGTCGGGGCGGATGTGCTGGCGCAGCGCGGCCACGTTGACGTAGCCGAGGACGGCGGCGTCGAGCGCGTTGCGGCCGTTCCACGGCGCGGCCGCGGCGTGCGAGGCGTGGCCCGTGTAGGTGACCGACAGGCGCTGGATGGCGATGGCCGCCATGGTCGGCAGGTCGTGGTCGGCAGGGTGGACCATCACCGCGGCGTCGACGGGGTCGAAAGCGCCGTCGCGGAGCAGGAACACCTTGCCGCCTCCGCCCTCCTCCGCCGGGGTGCCGACGATGCGCACCCGCCCGCCGAGCTCGTCCGCCAGCTCCGCCGCGGCCAGCCCTGCGCCCAGCCCCGCGGCGGCGATGACGTTGTGACCGCATGCGTGGCCGCCGCCCGGCAGCGCGTCGTACTCGCAGAGGACCGCGACGACGGGTCCGGTGGTGCCGGCCTCGGCGACGAACGCGGTCTCCAGGCCGTGGGCGTGGCGCGTGACCGACAGCCCCTGGGCCTCGAGCTCGTCGCAGAGCAGGTCGTGGGCGAACCGCTCCTCGAAGCAGAGCTCGGGGTGGTCGAAGATCTCGTGGCTGACGCGGAGCAGGCGGTCCGCATGGCGGTCGACCGCCTCGTGGGCCCGCGCCGTCGCTGCCGGGTCTGCCGTCGCACTCACCCGTGCCACCCTACCGGCAGGCCTTCCCCACCATCCCTGTCGCGTTCGTCGGGAAGCGCAGGTGGGCGGCCGCCGCCGGCGGTCAGGGCTCGGGGTGCTCGAGGACGATCTTGCCGAGCTGCTCCGCGGTGCGCAGCCGCTCGAGCGCCCGTGGGTAGTCCGCCAGCGGCAGGATCTCGTCGACCACGACCGGCAGGCCCTCGCTCAGCAGGTCCGAAACGTGCTGGAACTCGGTCTGGCTGCCGCACGACGCGCCGATCACGTCGATCTGCTTGAAGAAGAGCCGGGGCAGGTTGAGCTCGACCTTCGGGCCGGACGTCCCACCGCACACGCACATGCGCCCTCCGTGGCGGAGCGTCCGGAAGGCGAAGTCCCACGTGGCCGGGCCGATGCTGTCGACGACGATGTCGGACGTGATCGGGTACGGCTCGTCGGACGGGAACGCGCCCTCGGCACCGAGCTCCAGCGCCCGCTCGCGCTTGGCGGCGTCCCGGGAGGTGACGAACACGCGGGCGCCGGCGTGCTGGGCGAGCGCCAGCGCGGCCGTGGCCACGCCGCCGCCGATGCCGGTGACGAGCACCGTGTCGCCCTTCTGCAGCCCGGCCCGGCGGAACAGCCGCCACGCGGTCGTGTAGCAGACGGGGTAGCTCGCGGATTCGGCCCACGAGCGCCCGGTCGGACGGCGGGCCAGCTGGTGGCCGGCGACCACGCAGAACTCCGCGTGTCCGCCCCAGCACCCCTCCCCCAGCAGCGTCATGGCCGGGTCGAGCACGCTGTCGTCGCCCCGGACCAGCGCGCGCTCGGGCACCAGGGCCGTGTTGATCACCACCTCGTCGCCGGGGACCCAGTCGGTCACGGCGCTGCCGACCTCTTCCACCACGCCGGCGACGTCGTTGCCCGGCACGTGCGGGAAGCGGGGCGGCTTGGGGAGGCCCGTCGTGAGCCACAGGTCCATGTGGTTGAGCGCGGTGGCCCGCACGCGCACCTTCACATCGTCCGGTCCCACCTCGGGATCCGGCACCTCGCCCCACTGGTAGCGGCCGGGTGACTCGTCCAGGTACCACGCTCGCATGGTTGGAGGGTACCCATCGCTGGGTCGTAACGTTCCTGGGCGGAACCGCCGGGTCGGCCCCGGCGGGGCCCGACACGACGACCTCAGACGACGATGACGAGCGCGTCGGGGAGGCAGCGGAACTCGAAGTGCGTGGCGGCGCCGATCAGGCGCCCGTCGACCAGGATCGGCAGCTCCCGCTCGTCGAGCACCTCGTACGAGGCGGTCCGCCGCTCGAGGATCCCCGGATGGGGCAGGTGGCTGCCCGTCCGCTCGCGGCGGGCGGCGGCGCGCACCTGGCTCCGCGGCACGCGCCCGTCGGTGATGTCCAGCAGGCCGTCGTTCGGGTGCGCACGCGGGCCCAGATCGGCGGTGCCGAGGTGCGTCCCGTTCATGGCGACGACCGTGCGGCTCGCCCAGCGCCGGCGACCGCGCCCGGCGACGGCATGGGCCAGGAACAGGTGACGGGCCACCAGCCCGTCACCGCGGTCGACGACGACCTCGCCCAGGTCCACCGGCAGACGGAGGCCGCGTCCCGCTCGGAGGTCGTCCGCGGTGCGCTGCGGCGAGCCGAGTGCTGCGTGGAGGTCGCCGCCGAGCAGGCCCACCTCCTCGAGCGTGGTCCCCTCGGCGATCGCGGCCGCGGCGAGGTCGGCGACCTCCCCGTCGGACCGGGCGAGGGGCGCGTCGGGCGCGAGCGCGCCGGGCTCGCCCCACTCCTCGCCGCGCCGGATGGTCACGACACCTCGCTGCCGGCCTCGACCACCCCTCGGAAGAGGTCATCCGCGGCGCGCCGGCACACGGCGGCCGTCCGGGGGTCGGGTGCCACGTCGCCGAGCTGTCGCAGCAGGTCGATGAGCTGCTTGGTGTTGCGGACGAAGTCGCCGCCGGTCATGTCCTCGTCGAGCACCGCCTGGAGGGTCCTCCCGTCGGCCCACGCGAACGCGGTGGCGGCGAAGCCCGGCTCGGGTCGGCGCGTCTCGGGCACCTTCGCCGCCCGCTCCCAGCCGTTGAGCCGGCTGCAGAGGTCGTCGAGACGATCTGCACGTCGACGCAGGTCCTGTGACGGGTACTGCGGTGGCGGCGGCGCCTCGGGGCTGCGGTGCTCGTAGGTGACGCAGCTGGCCAGTGCCGCCACGCCCGGCGCGTCCAGGTCGTCGAAGAGCCCGTCGTCGAGGGCCATGGACAGCAGCAGGTCGCACTCGTGGTAGATCCGGCGCAGGCGCTCGCCGGACGGCGTCAGCGACCATCCTGACGTGTGGCCGCAGCGGGCCAGCACCTCGAGCACGGCGTCGAACCGCTTCACGAGCCCGGATCCGCGCCGGCTCAACCGGCGCCGCGCCACGTCCAGGTCGTGGGCCAGCCGGGCGCGCTCGCGGTAGCGGGCCACGACCTGGTCCCGGTCCTCGAGCCGGTCGACCGGGTGCGACTCCACCTCTGCCCGGGCCGCCAGGTGCGCCTGCAGCGCCTGGTCGTCGACGCCCTCCCACTCGTCGTCCGACCGGCCCTTCCCGCGGCCCTTGCGGCCGGCGCGTCGCAGGTTCGTGCGGCGCAGGACGGCGGCGGCGTCCCGCCGGTAGTCCGCGCGGCGCGGTTCGAACGGGACGGGCAGGTCGACCTTGGCGATGGGCGTGAGCGGGCGGTCCAGGTCGGCGGCCCGCAGCTCCACGTCGGTGCCCTGTGCGGTCACGGTCCGCACCCGGACCGCGCCGCCCTTGCGGAACGCGACCGACAGGACGAGCAGGATGCGGCGTCCGTCCCTGGCCGGGCGCTCGATCACGTCGCCCGGCCGCAGCGCGGCCAACGACGCCTCGACCAGTGCCCGCCGGTCGCCGCGCCGGGGTCGGGTGGCGGCGAGCTCGTCGAGCGCCGCCACGTACGAGGCCACCTGCTGGTCCTGCTCGCCGTCGGGCGGTCCGCCCAACAGGTCGAGCTCACCGGTGATGCGGTCGACCCGCGTCTGCAGCTGGACCGCCGCCCGGTCCGCCTGGAACTGGGCGAACGAGCGGGCGAGCACGGCGTGCGCCACCTCGCGGTCGTAGCGGTGCACCAGGTTCGCAGCCATGTTGTAGGTCGGCCGGAACGCCGACGCGAGGGGGAACTCGCGGCTGGCGGCCAGCCGGGCGATCTGGGCGAAGTTGACGAACGGCGACCAGAGCACGACCGCCGTGCCCTGGTCGTCGATGCCGCGCCGTCCCGCCCGCCCGGTCAGCTGCGTGAACTGGGCGGGCGTCAGGAACTCGTGGGACTCGCCGTTGTACTTGGTGAGCTTCTCGATCACGACCGACCGGGCGGGCATGTTGATGCCCAGCGCCAGGGTCTCGGTGGCGAACACCACCTTGATGAGCCCCTCGGCGAAGCAGTCCTCGACCGCCTCGCGGAACGCGGGGATCATGCCGGCGTGGTGCGCGGCGACGCCCGCCTCCAGGGTGGCGAGCCACTGGTCGTAGCCGAGCACGTCGAGATCGCCGTCGCTCAGGCTGGCCACGCGCTCCTCGGCCAGCGCGCGGATGCGTGAGCGCTCCACGCCGTCGGTCAGGCGCAGCCCGGCCTCCAGGCAGTGGTTCGCCGCGTCGGTGCAGGCGGCCCGGCTGAAGATGAAGTAGATCGCCGGCAGCAGGTCCTCGTCGTCCAGGCGCTCGGCCACCTCCAGGCGCCGGGGCGTACGGAACCGGCTCCGGTGGCGAGCCGGACCGTGCCGGCCGGGCCGTCCTTGACGGGGCCCGCCGGGGCGCGCCCGATCCGCGTCGAACCGGTCGCCCTCGGGGTTCGGCCGCCCGTCCACCAGCACCGGGAGCAGGTGGTCGCGCTCCGACGAGCGATCGCCGACCATGTAGAGGCTGTCCAGCCGGATCGGCCGCACGTGCTCCAGCACGGTGTCGGTGGGGCCGCGCAGCTCGGTGATCCACTCGCCCAGCTCCGCGGCGTTCGACACGGTCGCGGACAGGCACACGAAGCGCACCGACGCCGGCGTGTGGATCAGCACCTCCTCCCACACCGGGCCGCGGTAGGCGTCCTGGAGGAAGTGCACCTCGTCCAGCACCACCCACTGGAGGCCCTTCAGCGCCGGCGACCCGGCGTAGACCATGTTGCGCAGCACCTCGGTGGTCATGACGACCACCGGCGCGCCGGCGTTCACCGCGTGGTCGCCGGTCAGCAGCCCGACCCGTTCGGGACCGAGCTCGGACACGAGGTCCGCGTACTTCTGGTTCGAGAGCGCCTTGATCGGCGCCGTGTAGAACGCCTTGCCGCCGTCGCGCAGCGCCAGGGCGACCGCGTGCTCGCCCACCACCGTCTTGCCGGACCCGGTCGGCGCCGACACGAGCACGTTCCGACCGGCGTCGAGGCCGGCGATCGCCTCCTGCTGGAAGCGGTCGAGCGGGAAGTCGTGGGCGAACGGCCCGGTCAGGACCCGTCTCCCGCGTCGGTCTCTGTCTCCTCGGCGACGGCCGTGGCGGTCTCCTCGGTGCGCCGGGCCTTGGCCGCGCGACGCTCACGCTGCTCCTCGGCCTCGCGGCGGGCCTTCTTCCGCTTGCGCCGGTTCCACAGCTTCCCGATCCAGATGCTGATGGCGTAGAAGAGCCACATCGGCACCGCCAGGGCGAACATGGAGATCGGGTCGCCGCTGGGTGTGATGCCCGCCGCGATCAGCGAGATGAGGACGATCGCCTGGCGCCACCACGACGCCAGGCGCTCCGGCGTCACCACACCGATCATCTGCAGCGCGACGACGACGACCGGGAACTGGAAGCCGATCCCGAACGCCAACATCATGAACAGCGCCAGCTTGACGAAGTTCTCGATGCCGGAGCGGATCTCGACGTCCTCGCCGCCGATGCTGACGAGGAAGCTGACCGCCTGCGTCAACGTCACGTACGCCGTCGCCGCACCTGCGGCGAACAGGCCGGTCGCCGACACGGTGAACGCCAGGGCGTACCGGCGCTCCTTCTTGTAGAGGCCGGGGGCGATGAACCGCCACAGCTGCCACACGATGACCGGCATGGCGAGGAACAACGCGCCGTACCCCGCGATGCGGAGGCGGAGCGTGAACGGCGCCAGGAGGTTGGTCTCCAGGAACTTGCAGCTGGTCTCGGGATCGATCCCCTTCAGCGCGTCGCAGTAGGGGGCGTTGAGGATGTCGACCAGCCACGGGTACAGGAACCACGCCGGGATCAGCATCACTGCGACGGTGCCGACGCAGATCAGCAGGCGCGTCCGCAGCTCCCGCAGGTGGTCCCCGAGCGCCATCGAGGCGCCCTCACGCTCTGCTCCCTTCAGGACGGCCACGGTCAGGCGGACTCCCGCTCCTCCGGCGCGACGGGGGCGTCGTCGACGGGAGTCCCGTCGGCGGCGATGGGAGCGCCATCGGCAGGAGCGCCCGCGGCAGGAGCGCCATCGGCGGGAGCGCCGGCGGCAGGAGTGCCATCGGCAGGAGTGCCATCGGCAGGAGCGCCATCGGCAGGAGCGCCATCGGCAGGAGCGCCGGCGGCAGGAGCATCAGCCGCGGGGCTGTCGGTGTCGACCGTGTCGGTCTCGACCGCGTCGCTCTCGACAGCGTCGGTCGGGGCCGCATCCGTCGGGGCCGCGTCGGTCGGTGCGGTGTCGGTCGGTGTCGAGCTGTCCGCGGCCGCAGCGGTCGTCGCCGCGTCGATCGACGCCTGCTCGGCCTTGGCTCGCTCGTCGGCCTCGGCCTCGAGCGCGTACTCGGCCAGCTTCTGGCGGGGCCGGGCGGCGAAGTCGCCCAGCTCCTTGAGCGGCTGCATGGCCGGGTCGTCCATCACGCCCTGCACCTGGCCCTGGAGACCCGAGGTCATGGTCCGGAACTTGGCGATCATCTTGCCCGCGCTCTTGGCCATCTCGGGGATCCGCTCGGGGCCCAGCACGACCAGCGCGAGGATGATGATGACGATCAGCTCACCACCACCGAAGTTCTGGATCATCGGGCAGGGCCGACCCGGGACATGGCCCACAGCGGACCGGGCGCCGTCCGCGGTCCCGGAACGGGGCCGTGGGTCCTGTGACGCCGCCGGGCGCGACGTGGGGCGGTGGGCGTGGCGTCGGCCCGGGCCGGGCGGCCCGCGACGGTCGGACTCAGCCGTCCTTGGTGGTGGTGAGGGCGGCGAACCAGTCGGGGGTGGCGAGCAGGTCGTGGAAGTCGAGCACGTCGTCATGGGTGATCGGATCACCGCCGCGGCGCTCGGACAGCTCGGCGGGCATCTGCCACTCGGTGCAGTGCACCCCGGCGGCGAGGAGCACGTCGACCACGTGCTGCTCAGCGGGCCGGACCTCGATCATCCGGCACACGGGGCAGCGGAAGAGGTAGGTCGCCGACTCGTCGTCACGGCACTGCCGGACCCGCAGGTCGCGTGAACGCAGCTCCACGTCGCCGCAGTCGCTGCATGTCGCTCGGATGAGTGCCATCGGGGTGTCTCCTCTTCAGGTGCTCCACCTCTCTTCGGTCCGGACCCCGGACGGGTTGACAATTCCGGCGTCGGATCTTTCGATGACCTTCGGTCAACGACGTGGCACGTGGGCCGTCAGGAGCCCGCTCCGCTGTCGCGACGTCGCTGCACGGTTGCCCGGCGCTCGCCCCGTCCCGTCGGCGTCGGTGCAGCTCCGCAGTTGCCAGAATGGCGGCGGATGACCGAACGACTCCCCTCCCTGAGGGTGCCGCCGATCCTCTTCGCCCACCGGGGCGCACGGGCGCACGCGCCCGAGAACACGATCGAGGCCTTCACGCTGGGACTTCGCCTGGGCGCCTCCGGCCTCGAGAGCGACGTCTGGATCACCGCCGACGGCGCGGCCGTCCTGGACCACGACGGGCTCATCCGGCGGGGACTGCGGCGGACGCCGGTCGGCCAGATGGCACGCGCCGACCTCCCCGGTCAGATCCCGACGCTGGCGGACCTCTACGAGGCCTGCGGCACCGACTTCGAGCTCTCCCTCGACGTGAAGGACCCCGAGGCGCTCGATGAGGTGCTGAGGGTCGCCCGGACGGCCGGCGCCTCGGACCGCCTCTGGCTGTGCCATCCCGACCTGGACCTCCTGGCGTCGCGGCGCGACCGGTCCGAGGCGGTCCACCTGGTCCACTCGACGCGCCTCGCCTCGATCGGCAAGCCCGCGCCGCACGCGGCCAGGTTGCGCGAGCTGCGGGTCGACGCGGTGAACCTGCACCAGTCGGAGTGGACCGGCGGGATGGTGGCGCTCTACCACCGGTTCCGCCGCATCACGTTCGGATGGGACGCCCAGCACGAGCGAGTGGTGCGGGCGCTGCTCGCCACGGGGATCGACGGCGTCTTCTCCGACCACGTGGAC
>JAEZAI010000208.1 GCA_023427825.1 Actinomycetes bacterium | reverse complement strand
GTCGAGGAGCTGTGACAGCAGCGGCTCGACGTCGAAGCGGACAGGCAGCGGGCCGCCCGCGCCCCGCACTCCCGGACCGGGTTCCGGCGGTGGGGTGCACGCGGCCGCGACCAGCACGACGAGCATCAGTGCGAGCGCGCCCCAGGTTCGACGTCCCGTCCTCGTGCTCATCGCTCACCCTCCCTGATCGATGCCCCCGCAGCGACCGGCGGATGGTACGTCGATCGCCCTGCGTCGTGGTCAGCCGGCCGTCGGTGACGGGCCCCCGGCGACCATCCCGCGGAACTCCTCGGCGTTCGGAGGTACGAACGGATCGGCGTCGGGGATCGTCGACAGGACGTCGAGCAGGCGACCGGGACCGCCGTGCAGCGGCGGCAGGTGCGCCGGGACCACGAGCTGGGCATCGAGGTCCCGGACCTCCTGCAGGACGCCGTCGATCGCAGCGCGGTCGGTGAGGTGCAGCCACGGCGAGTCGAACGTGGCCCATGCCGTCATGGCGGCGACCAGCTCGTCGTCCGGGATGTCGCCCGCGTCGGTGTGGACACCGCCGAGGATCGCACCGAACGAGTCCACGGGGAACAGCGTGCCGTTCGACTCGTCCAGGAAGCCGGTCGACATGGGGTTGTCGTACGTGGGCGGCCGCAGCACCCGGAGCCGGCGATCGCCGAGATCGAGCCGGTCGCCGGGGGTCAGGGCGTGGATGCGATCGATCGGCACCGGCCACGACGAGCTCATCCGGAGGGCGCCGAAGGCATGCGTCGCGAGCCGCGCTGCGGGGGCGAGGTCGAGGACCGTCTGCAGGTTGCCGGTGTGGTCGAGGTCGTCGTGGGACAGCCAGATCCATGCGAGCTCCGCCGGGTCGATGACCGACCGCAGGGCCTGCACGAACTCCTCCCCGTCGTTGCCGAGACCGGTGTCGACGAGCACGGGCTGGTCCGCCAGGAGGACGAACGAGTTGATCGGGATCACGTCGCCGCTCGGGAGCTCGAGCTGCGACGGGAGGACGTGCACGTCGGCACCGACGCCGTAGGGCTGGTCCACGTGTCCTCCTCCCGCGCGCCGCGCGCGCGACGCCGCCTCCTCAGCAGCATGGGCGAACGACGCCTGACCCACAAGGCCGGCGATCAGTCGGCGAGGTCCGACTCCGCCAGCGACTCGTCGTAGGACAGCGCTCTGCCCGCCGCCTCCGATGCATCGAAGTCCACCGCGCCGAGCGACGCCCGCAGCTGGGAGCGGAACCGCTCGAGGCGCTCGGCCTGGCTCCCCCAGACCGACACGCCGGCCTCCGACCGGCGGCTCGCGGCAGCGCCGAGCAGCCGGGCGGCTCGGACCGGGTCGTCTCGGGCGGCGGCGAGCCGGCTCGTCGCGTCCAGCAGGTACGCCACGGAGTACGGCAGGCGCAGGGCGCGGTGGCGTCGCACCGACGACCCGAGCAGCTCGGCCGCTCCTTCGACGTCGCCGGTGTGCAGGCGGTACTCGGCCAGGTTGACCTCCGACAGCGCGCAGAACTGCTCGTCCCGCGCTGCGGCCGACGAGCTGACCGAGCGCTCGAGCAGGCTGCCGCTGCCGTCGAAGCGCTCCTGGGCCACTCGGACCCAGCCGAGCACGTTGAGCGCCGCGGCCTCGCCCCACGCGTCGCCGAGCCGTCGGAAGATCTCGGCCGCGTCCACCGCGAGCTCCTCGGCGCGGTCCTCGCCTTCCCGGGGTCCGGCGATCATGCTCCGCCCGAGGATCGAGGCGACCTCGATCTCCTGGTCGCCCAGCTCACGGGCGATGCGCGAGCCCTCGTCCAGCACACCTTGCGCGGCATCGTGGTCGCCGGACCACATCTGGAACAGGCCGAGCACGACGAGCAGGCGCGCCCGCGAGCGGTCCGACACGTCGGCGCCGGCGTCGAGTGCCGCGCCCGCGACCCGCCGGCCCTCGTCGATGCGACCGTTGATCCACGCCGGCACCCACAGCGACCACGCCATGTCGGCGAGATCGTCGATGTCCTCGCCGCGCCCGTGGCTGAGGTACCAGGTGAGCGCGGCACGGATGTTGCCGGCCTCGCCGTCGTGCTCGTCGCCGAGGACCGCGAGCCACCTCCGCTGGTCCCCCGAGACGACGCCACGGCCGATCTCCCGGCTGAGGTCCCGGTAGAACGCAGCGTGGCGCTCGCCCACGGGCTCCAGGTCGGCGCTCGCCGCCAGGCGCTCGCGAGCGAACTCGGCGATCATCTCGAGCATGCGGAACCGCGGCTCGCCCGCCGTGGGCTCGACCCGCAGCAGGCTCTTGTCCACGAGCGACGCGAGCAGGTCGAGCGCGTCACGCGGATCGGCGCCGAGCGCCGGCGCCACCGCCTCGACCGCTGCGAGCGGGAAGCTGCCCACGAACACGCCCAGGCCGTCGAGCAGACGGCGCTCCCGGTCGTCGAGCAGGTCGTAGCTCCACTCGATCGTGGACCGGAGCGCCTGCTGGCGCTCCGGCAGATCCCGAGGACCGCCGACCAGGAAGTCCAGGCGGTCGTCGAGCCGGTCGAGCAGCGCCTCGGGCGCGCGCAGCCTCGTCCGGGCGGCGGC
The DNA here is from genome assembly GCA_023427825.1 of Actinomycetes bacterium. Taxonomy (GTDB): domain Bacteria; phylum Actinomycetota; class Acidimicrobiia; order Acidimicrobiales; family Microtrichaceae; genus Dermatobacter. Next base: position 1,079 of record JAEZAI010000208.1, on the reverse strand, counting down.
CAGCTCGATGGCGAGCGGCACGCCCTCCAGCCGCTGGGCGATGCGCTCCACCACGCCGGGATCCGCGTCCTCGACCGAGAAGCCCGGCCGCACCGCCGTGGCCCGCTCGGCGAACATCGCCACGGCGTCGGCGGACGACAGCGGCGGTACGGGGTACTCGTGCTCGGCGTGCAACCGCAGCGCCTCGCGACTCGTGGCCAGGATGTCCACGCGCGGGCACTCGCTGAGGATGCGGGGCAGCACCTCGGCGGCGCCCATGACGTGCTCGAAGTTGTCGAGGACGAGCAGCAGCGAGCGGTCCGCCAGGTCGGCGAGCAGGCTGTCCACGCTGGTGCCGCTCCTGTCGCGCAGCCCCACCGCCGACGCGATCGAACCGACCACCAGCCGGTCGTCGGTCAGCGACGCGAGCGGCACGAAGGCGGCACCCTCGTCGAACGCGGCGGAGACCTTGGACGCGGTCCTCAGCGCGAGGCGTGTCTTGCCGATCCCGCCGGGGCCGGTGAGCGTCACCATGCGCACGTCGTCGCGACGCAGCAGCGCCTCCACATCGGCGAGCTCGGCGTCGCGACCGATGAACGTGGTGGCGTCGTTCGGCAGCGTGAAGCGCGGACGAGCCGGTCGCTCACCGGCGGTGTCCAGGAGGAACGCCTCGCTCAGCAGCAACGACAGGTCGTCGGCGACGAGCGCCTCGAGCTCCTCTGCGTCGCTGAACGCCTTGTAGGCGACGGCCTCGTCGTCCCGGATGCGTTCGAGCAGCCCCTCGAGCCGCTCCTCGCGGTCCGGCGCCGGGCGCTTGACGTACATCAGCTTCGGCTTGGCACCCGCCAGGAGGTATTCGTCCTCCAGCCCCGACACGTCCATGGTGGGCGCCACCCAGCCGTACCGCTCCCAGTAGATGCCGACGAAGACGTGGCTCTGCTCGAGGTAGGAGCGGTACAGCGTCCGGGGCGGGTGGGCGCGAGCCCCCAGCTCGAACAGCACCGGCGCCAGGTGCAGGCCTGCGACCGCGTCGCGCACCGCGACCCGCTCGTCCGCGAGCTCCTCCATGGTCGACGAGACGAACACCCGGACGCGCAGGG
>JAEZAI010000010.1 GCA_023427825.1 Actinomycetes bacterium | reverse complement strand
GGGACAGAGCCGTGCGATGGCGATCGGAGGCGGGCCCGAGACCGTCCGCCGTCGTTCGCTCCTGTCCTCGTCCCTGTCCCTCGTCCCCGCCCTCTCCCCTGTCCGGGGGGTTGCCGGGCTTTCCGGCGGATCGGGGTTAGGAACCGGAGCCCTGGGTACACCCGCCTGCCGAGGGCCGTCGGCCCCGTGGAGGAACCTGAGGAGGCGATGACCGTGGATCCCGAGAAGACCGAGGACCTGTTGGAGGCCTATCGGCGCACTGGGGAGCGTCGCTATCGCAACCAGGTGGTCGAGGCCCACCTCGACGTCGTGGGGTTCTCCGTCCGGCGCTACGCCCGGGCCCAGCCCCACCTCGCCGACGACCTGCAACAGGTCGCACTGCTCGCCGTGGTGCGCGCCGCGGACCGCTACCGGCCCGACCGCGGGGCGTCGTTCCGCACGTTCGCGGGTCGGACGATCGACGGCGAGCTCAAGCGCTACCTGCGCGACCGCACCTGGACGGTGCGTCCGCCGCGCGGCCTGCAGGAGCAGTTCCTGCGGGTCTGCCGGGCCCGTGACGAGCTCACCCTGGAGCTCGGCCGATCGCCCAAGCCCAGCGAGATCGCCGACCGCGCCGACCTGAGCATCGACGAGGTGCTGCAGGGCCTGGAGGCCGGCGGTGCCCGCTCCTCCTCCGAGCTCGAGCCCCCGCGCGACGACGGTCCCGGCACGGTGGTGCACACCGAGATGGTCAGCTGGGAGCCGGGCTTCGACGCCTCGGAGCACCGGGCGGACCTGCTCGAGGCCATCGAGGTGCTCGACAGCCGGGAACGCGAGCTGCTCCACCTCCGGTACGTCGAGGAGCGCTCGCAGCAGGAGATCGGCGAGATGCTCGGCCTGTCCCAGTCCTACGTGTCGCGGGTCCTGCGCTCGTCGCTCGCCCGGTTGCGCTCGGCCATGGGCGACGAGGACGCGGCGGCCGCCGAGGCCGTGGAGCGGGTGCTCCAGTCGGTCTGATCCAGTCGGTCTGAACGGGCCCGGTCCGCTCCGCTCGTCGGATCACGTCGCACTCGTCGTCGTCCGACGAGCGTCGGCGCGAGCCGGATCGTGGTCCGGGCCCCGACGGAGCCCTTCGACCAGCGTGCGGGTGACCGGCGCGCGGAGCTGACTCCCAGCGTCCAGCAGCGATGCGCCGACGATCTGGTGGATGCGGCTGTCGTCCATGACGTCGGACCCGAGGGCCTCGACCACCTCGGCGCCGGGCTCGAGCACCACCGTGGGGATCCCGCACGCCGCGAGCCGTTCGACCTCGCGGTGCAGCTTGGAGCGGGCGTAGCGCCGCGACCATGCTCCGAGCCCGATGCCCGGCGAACGGCCCGACATCGGCGACGACACGATCACCAGGTCCAGGTCCTCCGCGGCGAGGACGCTCGCATTGGTCGGCGAGTGCACGCCGCCGTCGATGTACGCCGAACCGCCGATGTGCACGCGGTCGAAGTAGGCGGGCACGGCGCACGAGGCGGCCACTGCGTCGGCGAAGGCGCCGACGGGGTCGCCGTCCCGCCCGAACACCACCCGGCGCAGGTCGTGCTGGCGGACCGCGCAGATCCACGTGGCGGCCTCGGGCCACTCCCCGGCCAGGGCTTCCCAGAGCTCCCTGTGGTGCGTCGGACCGTCCAGGACCCCTTCCGAGAGCAGACCGACGAACACGGCGACCGGGTCGATCCGGTGCGGCCGACGCAGACCCGCCGCCACGAGTCCCGGCCCCGGCAACCTGGGCATCCGCAGCAGCTGCCGGAGCTGGAACGGCGGCATCTCCGGGCGGGCGAGAAGACACTCGCTCAGGTGCGCAGGCGACACGGCGGGCTCAGCACCCACGGATCGGGCCGCCATGTCGGTGGCGGCGACGCCCCGCCGCAGCAGGCCGGCGACGATGGCACCGGCCGACGTGCCGGCCACGACGTCGGCGTCTCGCGGATCCCACCCCAGGTCGATCTCGAGCGCGCTCAGGGCACCGGCGTGGTACGCCAGCCCGGTCACCCCACCCCCGCCGAGCACCAGGCCGACCCGGAGTCGTGAGGCCATCAGATCGACGACCGCCGCGGCGCCCGTTCGCTCCGGATGGCGTCCCGGTCGGTCTCGTGCGACCGAGTCTCGTCCCGGGCGGTCTCGCTCCCGGCCACGTCGTCGTGTCCCGCGGCGTCCGGCAGCGCCGGATCCGGGATGGCGCCGGGATGGTCGCTCGTCGGCGCGGTGAGCTGCTCCTGCAGGACGGAGTGCTCGCCGCGGACCGCCCAGATCGAGGCCACCGGGCCCGAACCGAGCAGCTCGATGAGCGCCGACTCGTCGCCCAGCGCATCGGCGGGCACCGACAGCACCGACGTCACGGGCGTGTCCCGTCCCTCGCCGGCGAGCTCCGGCCCGCGGGCCAGTCCGTAGACCACGCCCACGGCGGCCCCGCCAAGACCTCCGCACACACCGACGATCGCTGCGCTCGCGAGCCGGGGCAGCTCGCCGAGCTGCATGAACAGGCCGAAGACGAAGAACGGGAT
>JAEZAI010000573.1 GCA_023427825.1 Actinomycetes bacterium | reverse complement strand
GCCGACATCGTCGGCGGGCTCGCCCGGTCGTCCGCTGCCCCGGCCGCCATGTCGACCGCAGGGGAGGAGGAGGCCCGCTCGCTCTTCCAGGGCGACTCCGGGTCCTTCATGGTCAACTGGCCGTACGGGTACCCGGCCGCCCAGGAGGCGGTGGAGGCCGGGGCGATCGACCAGTCGGTGCTCGACGACATCGCCTGGGCTCGGTACCCGCAGGCGGTCGCCGGCGAGCAGAGCGCCCCGCCGCTCGGCGGCATCGACCTGGCCATCGGGAACTTCACCGACCACCCCGACGAGGCGCTCGCTGCGGTGAAGTGCATCACGTCGGTCGAGAACAACGCCCAGTACATGGTCGAGTCGGGCAACCCCGCGGCCCGCGCCGCCGCCTACGACGACCCGAAGGTCAAGAAGGCGTTCCCGATGGCGGACCTGATCCGCGACTCGATCGACACCGCCGGGCCGCGCCCGATCACCCCGTACTACGGCGACGTGTCCACGTCGGTGCAGCGGATCTGGCATCCGTCGACCGCGGTGAAGGCGCCGGGGACGCCGGAGCAGACCGACGAGTTCATGACTGAGGTCCTCAGAGGGGAGCGCCTGCTGTGACCGCCGTGATCGAACCCGAGGCGGCCGACACCGGCCCGCCGGAACCGCCGCCTGCCGTCACCACCAACGGCAGGTCCGACCGGTCCACCCACGAACGGCGGCTGGGCCTGCGGCTGTCCGCGCCGGCGTTCCTGGTCATGATCCTCGTCACGGCGTACCCGCTCGGGTACGCGGTGGTCCTGTCCCTCTTCAGCTACCGGCTCACCGACCCCGAGGGCCGCGAGTTAGTCGGCCTGGAGAACTACTGGGTGGTGCTGACCGACCCGGTGTGGTGGGGCGCGGTCGGCACCACGGCGATCATCACGGTGATCAGCGTGGCGGTCGAGCTGGTGCTCGGATTCGGCTTCGCCTGGGTCATGTTCCGCATCGTGCGGGGCCGCTCGTTCGTCCGCACCGCCATCCTCGTCCCCTACGGGATCATCACCGTCGTCTCCGCCTTCATCTGGCGCTACGCCTTCCAGCTCGACTCGGGCTTCGTGAACACCTGGCTCGGCCTGGAGGACTTCAACTGGTTCGGCGAGCGGTGGTCGTCGCTGTTCGTGATCACGCTGTCGGAGATCTGGAAGACCACGCCGTTCATCTCGCTGCTGCTGCTCGCAGGTCTGGTGCAGGTGCCCGAGGACATGCTCGAGGCGGCCAAGGTGGACGGCGCCACGTCCTGGCAACGCCTCTGGAAGGTCGTCCTGCCGAACATGAAGGCGGCGATCATGGTCGCCGTGCTGTTCCGCACGCTGGACGCGTGGCGGATCTTCGACAACCCGTTCATCATGACGCAGGGTGCCAACGGCACCGAGACCCTGTCGTTCCTGGCGTACCGGCAGAACGTCACGCTCGTGAACCTCGGCTCGGGGTCCGCCGTGTCGGTCCTGTTGTTCCTCACCGTCTTCCTGATCGCGTTCATCTTCGTGAAGGGCTTCAAGACGGACCTGTCCCAGGTGAGGGGTGATTGACGTGGCCGGCACCGGCAACCGCACCAGCAACTGGTGGACCGCATGGGGCCTCCTCATCCTGGTGTGGGCGGCGTTCCCGCTCCTCTGGATGGTGTCGCTGGCGTTCCGCAGCCCCGACAGCTTCGGCAGCGGACCCACGTTCTGGCCCAAGGAGTGGACGTGGGAGAACTTCTCCACCGTCTTCAGCGACGAGCTGTTCACCTCGGCGCTGCGCAACAGCTTCGGCATCTCGATCATCGCGACCGTGCTGTCGGTGATCATCGCCATGTTCGCCGCCTACGCGATCGCCCGCCTGGACTTCCCCGGCAAGAAGCTCCTGCTGTCGATGGCGCTCGCGATCGCCATGTTCCCGGTGGCCGCGCTCGTGGGGCCGCTGTTCAACATGTGGCGCGGGCTCGGCATCTACGACACGTGGCTCGGGCTGATCATCCCGTACCTGACGTTCGCGCTGCCGCTGTCGATCTGGACCATGTCGGCGTTCTTCCGCCAGATCCCGTGGGAGATGGAGCAGGCCGCCCAGGTGGACGGCGCCACGCCGTGGCAGGCGTTCCGCAAGGTGATCGTGCCGCTGGCCGCGCCCGGGGTGTTCACGACGGCGATCCTCACGTTCTTCTTCTGCTGGAACGAGTTCCTGCTGGCCATCTCGCTGACGTCGACCGACCGGGCCCGGACCGTCCCGGCCGCCCTGTCGTTCTTCACCGGCAGCTCGCAGTTCCAGAGCCCGATCGCCCCGATCATGGCCGCGTCGGTGGTGGTCACGATCCCGGTCGTGATCCTCGTCCTCGCCTTCCAACGCCGAATCGTCGCGGGCCTCACCTCGGGCGCCGTGACGGGCTGAGCGCCCCCCGTCCGCCCATCCGAGAACACGAACAGGAGCACCACCGTGGCCGCCATCGCCATGCGCAACCTGGTCAAGACATATGGAGACGGCTTCAAGGCCGTCAACGACATCAGCCTGGACATCGCCGACGGCGAGTTCATGATCCTCGTCGGCCCGTCCGGCTGCGGGAAGTCCACGCTGCTGCGGATGATCGTGGGGCTCGAGGACATCACGTCGGGCGAGCTCGACATCGGCGGCGAGCGCGTGAACGACCTGGCGCCGCGGGACCGGAACCTGGCGATGGTGTTCCAGAACTACGCGCTGTATCCGCACCTGTCCGTGTTCGAGAACATCGCGTTCCCGCTGCGGCTCCGCAAGGACATGAGCAACGAGGAGATCGACCGCAAGGTGCGCGACGCGGCCGAGACGCTGGAGCTCACCGAGCACCTGGACCGCAAGCCGAGCAACCTGTCGGGTGGTCAACGTCAGCGGGTCGCGATGGGCCGGGCGATCGTGCGCGACGCCAAGGTGTTCCTCTTCGACGAGCCGCTGTCGAACCTGGACGCCAAGCTGCGCGGCCAGATGCGCACCGAGATCCTGCGGCTGCAGCGGCGGATGGGCACTACGACCGTCTACGTCACGCACGACCAGACCGAGGCGATGACGCTCGGCGACCGGGTGGCGCTCATGCGCCGCGGCGAGATCCAGCAGGTGGGCACGCCTCGCGAGCTCTACGAGCACCCGGTCAACACGTTCGTCGCCGGCTTCATCGGGTCGCCGCCCATGAACTTCGTGCCCGGCGCCATGGAGGACGGGCAGCTCCACCTGCCGTTCGTGACGTTCGAGCTGCCGGCCGACCGGCGGGAGGTGGTCGGCGACCGCCACTACGTCACGGTCGGCATCCGCCCGGAGCGCTTCGAGGACCGGGCGATGGTCGACGAGAGCAAGCTCGCCAAGGGCGTGAGCTTCGACGCCCCGGTCGACGTCGTGGAGTGGCTCGGCAACGAGCAGTACGCGTACGTGCCGTTCGAGACCGACCCGAAGCTGCTCGAATCGCTCTCCGAGCTGGAGCGGGAGCTCGACGGCGAGCAGGCCCGCACGCAGCTCGTCGTGGCGCTCGAACCGTCGAGTCGCGTGATGGCCGGCGAGTCCGCCCAGTTCTGGTTCGATCCCGAGGACATGCAC
>JAEZAI010000515.1 GCA_023427825.1 Actinomycetes bacterium | reverse complement strand
CCCGAGAACCGGCCGGGCTCAGGCGAGGTGGTAGCCGAACGGCAGCTCGAGCCGGTGGCGGCCGAGCAGCTCGGTGTCGGCGAGGACCTCGCGCGTCGGGCCGTCGGCGACCACCGTCCCTCCGTCGAGGATCACCGAGCGGGGACAGGTGGCCAGTGCGAACGGCAGGTCGTGGGTGACGACGAGCTGGGTGGAGCCGAGCGCCACCAGCAGCTCGGCGAGCTCGCGCCGGCCGACGGGATCGAGGCCTGAGGTCGGCTCGTCCAGCACCAGCACGTCGGGCTCCATGGACAGCACGGTGGCCAGGGCGGCCCGGCGCTGCTCGCCGCCGCTCAGCTGGTACGGGTTCCGCTCGGCCAGCTGCGACGCGCCGACCGCCGCCAGGGCCCGGGCCACGCGCCGATCACGGTCCTCGCCCCGGAGGCCCAGGTTGGTCGGGCCGAACGCCACGTCGTCCCGGACGGTCTGCAGGAAGAGCTGGTCGTCGGGGTCCTGGAACACCATCCCGACCCGGCGACGGATCTCCGGCAGGTGCCCCCTCGCGACGGTCAGGTCGCCCACGTCGATGCGGCCCGACTGGAGCTCCAGGAGCCCGTTGAGGTGCAGCACGAACGTGGTCTTGCCGGAGCCGTTCGGACCCAGGACCGCCACGCGCTCCCCCGCCTCCACGCGGAGGGACAGCTCCTGCAGCGCCGGGCGGTCGGCGCCGGGGTACCGGTAGGTCAGCGACTCGACCGCGACCGCCGGGAACGGGACGGATCTCTCGTCGCTCACCGACCGACCGTCCGCGCCGTCACCAGCCACGCGACGAACGCGGCCACCGCGATCACCGCCGGCAGGAGCGCAGCCGCCCATCGGGCCGGCGAAGCTCCCGGCCGCTCGTCCTCCACCACGACCGTGCCGTCGTAGCCCCGGGCCAGCATCGCCTGGTGCACGCGCTCGCCACGTTCATAGGACCGGACGAACAGCAGACCGACGGACGAGGCGACCGGACGGACCTGCCACAGCCACCTCGGGTCGTGGCCACGCGCGGTCATCGCCCGGCGCGTGCGACCCAGCTGGGCCGCCAGCAGGTCCAGGTAGCGGACCATCGCCGCGACGATCGCGACCAGGACGCGCGGCAGTCGCAGTCGGGACAGACCGTCGATCAACGACGGCAGCGGCGTGGTGGCCGACACCACGATCGCCGCCCCCGCACCCAGGGTCGCCTTGGCGACGACGTTCCACGTGGCCCACAGGCCCTCGGTCGACAGCGAGACCCCCGCGACCGGCGTGGTCCGGCCATCGGCGACGAACGGGATCACCAACGCGACCAGGACGAACGGCGCGATCACGGCGAGACGGATGAGGAACGTCGTGGCCGGGATGCGGGCGATCGTTGCGACCGCGACCAGCACCGCAGCGTCGACCAGCAGGACCGGGACCGCGTGCCGGGGCGTCACCGCGACCGCCACCACGAAGGCCGTCAGCCCGAGGAGCTTCGCCTCGGGCACCAGCCGGTGCACCGGCGTGGACCCGGGCAGGTGCAGGCCGTGGACCCCGCCGGCGTGCGCGCCGGCCATCAGCGGATCCGATCCGCGCTCACGCGTCGACCGGCGCCGCGACCGGGACCGGGGCCGAGCCGAGACGGGCGGCGCGGAACATCCCGCACCCGACGAGCAGCGTGACCGTGACACCGGCGAGACCGGCGACGGCCAGGCTCAGCTGCTCGTTGCGGATCCCCTGCGTGGCATAGTCGGCGAACGGGCTGCTCGAGATCGCGTGCTCCTGCGCCCGGTCGCCGAACCCCTGGTCCTCCGCCACCCGCTCCAGGCCGTCGGGGTCATCGGCGGCGAACTGGCTCACGACCGCCGCGACCGCGACCGCCACCAGGACCGCGCCGATCGCGAACCCCCGGGCGCCGACGGGCCGGCGGTCGCCCAGCTCCGCCGGCGTGAGGTCCCGTGCGCCGGCGACGAGGTCCGGACGCGCCGCCAGGACCGCGGCCACGACCAGTGCGCTGAGCACGCCTTCGCCGATCCCGATCAACGAGTGCACGCCGACCATCGCGCCGAAGACGGTGTCGAACGGAACGGGCGCGCTGGCGCCGAACAGCCACTCCAGGGAGAACGCGGTGGCGGAGAGCGCCACGGTGACGCCGGACGCCAGACCCGCCGCCCCGACGACGCCGGCCGAGGACCGTGGCAGCGCCCGGCGGAAGAGCAGGAACAGGGCCCAGCCGGCGAACGCCGGCACGATCGCCATGTTCAACACGTTGGGACCGAGCGCCGTGATCCCGCCGTCGGCGAACAGCAGCGCCTGGACGACGACCACCACCGTCACCACCAGGGCGCCCACCCACGGGCCCAGCAGGATGGCGGCCAGCGCGCCGCCGAGCAGGTGACCCGTGGTCCCGGCCGCCACCGGGAAGTTGACCATCTGGGCGGCGAAGACGAACGCGGCGGCGATCCCGGCGAGCGGCACCTGCCGGTCGTCCAGCTCCCGCGCCGCGTGACGGAGCGCGAGCCCGATGATCATCACGCTGATGATCGCGGTCACCACCGCGACCCGCGGCTCCAGGAAGCCGTCGGGTGCGTGCATGGCGACGATCATCGGTGCCTCCGGCCCGGCTCGTGGTGGCCGGATCGTAGGGGTGCCCAGGCGCTACTGCAACGGTGTCGCAATTAGGGTGGCACCGAGCACGGCCCTGCTCAGCCCGCTGGAGCGCAGTCGGTGCAGTGGCCCGACAGCGGGAAGTGCACCAGGTCGAGCGCGATGCCCGTGCGGTCCGCGACCTTGCGGGCGAAGGAGCGGACGTCGCCCGCGTCGAGCTCGACCGTCCGGCCGCACGACATGCACGTGACCGGCACGGTGCTCAACCCCCGGCGCCGGTAGACGGCCCGGCCGTGTCCCAGGTGCACGTGCTCGGCGATCCCGAGCTCCTCGAACTGCGACAGCGAGCGGTAGACGACCGACTGCTCCAGTCCCGAGCGCTCGGTGATCTCCTCCGCGGTGAGGGCGACCGGCTGTTCGAACAGCAGATCGGCGACCGCCCGCTTGGCCCGGGTCACTCGACCGCCGCTCTGGCGGATGCGTGCGAGCGCCTCGTCGAGGTCGGCGGGCGGAGCCGGCGGGCTGACGGCGGACGTGGTCACGCCACGCAGTTCAGTCGGTGCGGGCCATGTTGGCGAACAGGGTGCAGTAGTCAAGGAACACCAACCGGGCCACGCCCGTGCGGCCGGCGCGGTGCTTGGCCACGATGATCTCGGCCATGTCCTTGTCCTGCGTGTCGGGGTGGTACACCTCGTCGCGGTACAGGAACATGACGACGTCCGCGTCCTGCTCGATCGAGTTGTGGGCGATCACGCCGTCGGCCACGAAGTTGTGGGTGCCCAGCACGGTGGCGTCGAACACGGGTTGCTCACCGAGCGGTTCGATGGCCACGACCTCGTCCCACATGACGTCGGACGTGGCGATCGCGGACAGCTCCTTGCTGTCGACGGCCTCGGCGATGCGGGCCAGGCGCTCGCGACTGGTCGCCCTCGGGCGCGACTCCGTGCCGAGCAGGTACCCGCCGCAGTAGGACTCGCCGAGCGCGGCGGCGAGGTCTCGCTGGCTCATCTCCATCCGGGCGAGCTCGGACACCACCAGGTCCCGGACCCCGCACGGCACGGTGTCGACGTTGGGGTTGGACGTGATCTCGGCCAGGGCGGCGAGCGCCTCGTCCCGGGCTGCGCCGCGCTCCCCCGCCACGCCGATCTGCTCCAGGAACGCACGCTGCTGGTCGGCGCCGTGGATCCAGATCCGCCAGCGCGGGCGGTTGGCGCCGACGTCGGTGATGCGGGACTGCACGCCGAAGCGAAGCAGCAGGCGTTGCACGTCGTCGATGAGCTGCCGGGCGCAGCTCGTGGCCATGAGCCGCACCAGCGCCTTGCCGCGCAGCTCGCTGACACCCAGGAAGCCGATCCGAGCGAACAGCTCGGCCAGGAACGCGGCGAGGACCGGGTCGGACGCGCCGTCCACCTGGACCGGGACGGCACCGGCGGCCACCGCGCGCTCGGCGAGCGCCCCGGCGTCCTGGACGGTGAGCTCGGAGACCCGCTCGGACTGGCCGATGCGACGGGGCACGGCGATGCGGCTGCCCGGAGCGAGCTCGTCCAACCGACGCCACCCCTGGATGGTGCGGAACGGGTGGTTGGCCGTGGCCTCGACCCGACGTCCGGACGCGAGCTCCATGCGGAACGCCGGCTTGGTGCCGCTCGGGAACGCGTGCGTGAGCGTGGCGGGGACCATCTTCCAGTCGTCGCCCAGGCTCCAGACCGGCACGTCGCGCTCACCGGTGCTGACCAGCTCGCCGAGCGTGACCTCCTGGTTGGTGTCCGCTCGCAGCAGGCGGGTGCCCGCGGTGAGGCAGCCGGACTCCCGCAGGT
>JAEZAI010000499.1 GCA_023427825.1 Actinomycetes bacterium | reverse complement strand
GACCCGGCTGGTCGAGGTCTGGGACATCGGCGCCCGCGTGCCGCTGCCGCTGTTCGACCTCACCTCGTGCGAGTTGGCGCACCACGGCTGGGGTCGCGCCGCCACGCCGTGGGACACCGGGCTGGTTCCCGAGGGGACCAGGCCGGCGGTGCGCCTGGCCTTCGGCGCCCGCACGATCGACGAGCTGCGCACGCTGCGGGTCGCAGGGTCGGATCCGCGCGAGTGGGCCGAGCGGCTGTGGGAGCCGGTGGCCGGGGCGGTCGTCGACGACGGGGAGTCGGTGTGGTGAGCGCCCTCGTCGCCGACGACGCGCCCGAGCACGCGGTCGACGGACCCCTGCCCGGCCCGGGCCGCCACCTGCTCGAGGCCTCCGCCGGAACCGGCAAGACGTTCACGCTGGCCGCGCTGGTCACGCGACTCGTCGCCGAGGAGGGCGTGCCGATCGACCAGCTGCTCGTCGTCACGTTCACCCGCGCTGCAGCGGCGGAGCTGCGCGACCGCATCCGGCGCCGCCTGACCGGGGCGGTCGCCGCGCTGAGCGGGGCCGTCCCGGACGGAGCCGACCACGGCGCGGATGACGGCGCGCATGACGGCGCGCATGACGGCGCGGACGACGATCCCGTGCACCACTGCCTCGCCGCCGGCGACACCGACGAGGTCCGGCGGCGCCGCGAGCGACTGGTGCGGGCGGTCGCGGACTTCGACACCGCCACGATCACCACGATCCACGGCTTCTGCCAGCAGGTCCTGCACTCGCTCGGCGCCACCTCGGGTCACAACCCCGACGCCGTGCTGGTGCAGGACACCGACGACCTGGTGCACGGCGCGTGCGCCGACGTGCTGACCACCGCTGCCTTGGGCGAGGGTTCCATGCTCGGTGCGGACAAGCTGGTCGCGATCGTCCGGACGGTCCTGAACAACCCGGGCGTGCACGTGGTCGCCGGCTCCGGCGACCCCGACGACCTGGCTCGCTGCGATCTGGTCGAGCGGGCGGTGGCCCAGGTCCGGGACCGTCTCGGCTCCACGGGCACGCTGTCCTATGACGGCATGCTCGAAGCGGTGCGCGACGCGCTCGTCGCGCATCCCGACGCGGCGACGCGGGTCGCACAGCAGTTCCCGGTCGCGCTCGTCGACGAGTTCCAGGACACCGATCCGGTGCAGTGGCAGATCCTGCAGGCCGTCTACTCGGTCGACGACGGCGCGCCCCGACCGGGCACCCGGCTGGTGCTGGTGGGTGACCCCAAGCAGGCCATCTACGCCTTCCGGGGCGGCGACATCCACACGTACCTCGCCGCGGCCGACGGCTCGGCGCGGGCCACGCTCGGCGTGAACTGGCGCTCGGACGGTGCGCTGCTCGGCGCGCTCAACGCGGTGTGCGACGACTGGCGGTTGGGCGACGAGCGGATCCGGTACCTCCCGGTCCGTCCGGCCGATGACAACGCGGATCGCCGGCTCGTCGACGCCGACGGTCGTCCGCTGCCCGCGCTCGAGGTGCGCTGCGCGGCGCGCGGCCTGGAGCAGAAGGCGACGAAGACCGGGAAGTCGAGCGTCGCGGCGGACCCCGCTCGCTGGGCGTGCACCGATGACGTCGTGCGGGCGGTCGTGGAGCTGCTCGACTCGGGCACTCGCCTGCCGTGCCCGGACGACCACCCCGACGGCGACGGGTCCGCGGGCGCTCGCACCCGGACGGTGCGGGCCAACGACATCGCCGTGCTGGTCCACGCCAACCGCTGGGCCCAGCCCGTGCAGCGCGGCCTGGTCCGGGCCGGGGTGCCGGCCGTGGTGACCGGCGCCAGCTCGGTGGCGGAGTCGCCGGCCGCCGACCAGTGGCGGATCCTGCTCGACGCCCTCGCCCGTCCGTCGGACCCCACCCGCGCCCGCGCCGTCGCGCTGTCGTGGCTCGGCGACCGGGATCCCGAGTGGGTGGCGGCGAGCGCCGCGGACGGACTCGACGACCTCCGCCTGGCCGAACTGCAGGCCCAGCTCGACGCGTGGTCGGTGCTGCTGCGCACGGACGGCGTCGCCGCCCTGCTCTCGGCCCTGCGCACCGACGTGCGCCTGGCGGCGCGGGTCCTGGAGCTGCCCGAGGGCGAGCGCGACCTCACGGACCTCGAGCACCTGGGGGAGCTGCTGCACCGGGCCACGGCCGGTCGTCCGGTCGGCCCCGAGTCCGTGCGGGCGCTCCTCGACGAGATGGCCAAGGGTGCGGGCGAGGAGGACCCCGAGGCGATCAAGCGCCGCATCGACACCGACGCCCCCGCGGTGCGGATCATGACGCTGCACGCCGCCAAGGGCCTGGAGTTCCCGGTCGTGTGCTGCCCGTCGCTGTGGAACCTGGGTGCCCGCGTCGACCAGCGCCTGTACCACGACCCGGCGCACGGGCGGTTGCTCGACGTGTCCCAGGATCGCAAGGACGTGCCCGACGCCGACGCGGCCGCCCGGCGCGAGATCGAAGGGCAGAACCAGCGGCTCACCTACGTGGGCATGACGCGAGCGGTGCACCGGCTGGTGATCTGGTGGTCGGCCACCTCCTCCGCCCAGAAGTGCGCGGTGGCGCCGCTGCTGTTCGGCGACGACGGCCCGTCCGTCGTGGCGGACGATCACCCGGATCAGCTCCGGGACCGACTGGACGATCTGGGCCTGCACGGCCTCGCCTCGGTGGTCGAGGTGCCGCCCCACG
>JAEZAI010000453.1 GCA_023427825.1 Actinomycetes bacterium | reverse complement strand
GCCGACGTCATGGAGCGCGGCATCGTGCTCGCGGGCGGCGGGGCGCTGCTCAAGGGACTGCCCACCCGGCTCGCCCAGGAGACCGGCATGCCCATCCGGATCGCCCCGCGATCGCTCGAGGCGGTCGCGCTCGGCTCCGGCATGGCGCTCGAGGAGTTCCCGGCGCTCGAACAGGCCGGCCTGTTCTCCTCGCACCGCGACTGAACCCCGTGCGGACCGTCGAGACACGACGACGCTCCCGGTACGTCCTGCTCGTCCTCAGCCTGCTGGCCGTCACCCTGATCACGCTCGACTCGCGCGGCGTGGGGGTCTTCGACGGCGTGCGGAACGTGGCGGGCGACGTGTTCGCTCCCGTCGGCGACGCCTTCGCCTGGGTGACGACCCCCGTGCGCAACGCCTGGGGCGGCGTGTCGGACTACGAGGACCTGGAGGCCGAGAACGAGCGCCTGCGCGAGCGGGTGGCCGAGCTCGAAGGCAACGAGGCCAAGGCCGCCAACGCCCGGGAGCAGCTGAAGCGATTGCAGGAGCAGCTGCAGATCGACTTCGTGGGCGACGTGCCGCTGCAGGTGGCCCGGGTGGCGTCGGGGCCCTACTCGAACTTCGACTCGTTCCGCATGGAGATCGACAAGGGCAGCGACTCGGGACTGGCCGTCGGCATGCCGGTGGTGGCCAAGGCGGGCAACTCGGGCGGCCTCGTCGGACGGCTCGAGCGGGTGAGCAGGACCCGTTCCGTGGTCCAGCTGGCGACCGACCCCGACTTCGGCATCGGCATCCGCCTGGCCAGCACCCAGGACGTCGGCTTCGGCCACGGAGGTGGCGACTCGAACCGCTTCGTCGTGGACAAGGGCATCGAGATCGGCGACCCGATCCAGCCCAACGAGGTGGTGCTGACCAGCGGGCTCGAGAACTCGGTGATGCCCCCCGACATCCCGGTCGGGACCGTCGACAAGGCGACGCCCAACGGCAGCTCCGGTCTGCAGGTCCTGCTCGTGAACTACGCGGTCGACTTCTCACAGCTCGACGTCGTCCAGGTGATGAAGTGGACGCCGCCTCGGTGACGGCACGGTGATCGAGGGAAGCTCGATCATCCGGTGGATCCTGATCGTCTCGGCGGCGCTGGTGCTGCAGATCGGTCTGGCCACGCAGGTCCGCGTCGCCGACGTGCACCCCGACCTGCTGCTGCTGGTGGCCATCTGCGCGGGCCTGGTCGGTGGGCCGAGCACCGGCGCCGGCGTCGGGTTCGCCTGCGGGCTGCTGTTCGACCTGTTCCTGCCCGGCCGCTTCGGCGTGACCGCGTTGGCCTACCTGCTCGTCGGCTACGGGTCCGGCGTGGCGGGCGACGCCGTGGCCCGGCCCAACCGCTGGATCTCCGTGGGCATGGTCTCCCTGGCCAGCGCTGGAGGGACCCTCCTGTACGCCGCGATCGCGCAGTTGCTGGGACAGCCCTCATTGTCCGATCCCAACCTGGGGGCCATCGTCGGTATCGTCGCGGCGTTCAACGCGCTGCTCGCGGTCCCGGCCCTGGCGGTGTGCCGCTGGGCGGAACCGGAGGACGTGCGCCTCCGGGTGCGCTGATCCAGCCGCTCCTGCCCACCCGTCAGACCCGCACCCACCGCCGATGCCGTCCCTCCTCCTCCGCTCCTCGCATCGAACCGTCGCCGGAGGCGGGCGTGGACCCCTCGCCGGAGGCGGGCGTGGATACTGACTCCCGCCAGGTCCGGCTGAGCGCGCTCGGCATCGTGGCGGTGTCGCTGTTCCTCGCGCTGTTCGTGCGGCTCTGGTTCCTGCAGGGCATCGACCGGCAGAAGTTCGAGGTCGCCTCCGCGTCGAACCGCCTGCGCGTGATCCACGAGGAGGGTCCCCGCGGGCGCATCCTCGACCGCAACGGCAAGGTGATCGTGGACAACCGCACCTCGCGCGTGGTCGCGCTCGACCGCGAACCGCTGCGCAAGATGGAGGAGCGGGAGCGGACCGCGCACTTCGAGGAGCTCGGCCAGACGCTGACCGACCTGGGCCGGCCCACCAAGGTCGCCGACATCCAGAAGCGCTACGACGACCAGCGCTATGCGCCGCAGGAGTACGTGCCGATCGTCGACGACGTGACCGAGGAGGTGGAGATCTACCTCTCGGAGCGTGCGGAGCGCTTCCCGGGCGTCGTCGTCGAGACCCGTTCGGTGCGGTCGTACCCCTACGGATCGCTGGCGGGCCAGCTGCTCGGCTACGTGGGCGAGACCAACGAGAAGGAGCTGGCGGCCAAGGGCGGCACGCTGCCCGCGGGCGTGACCACCACCGACCCGCCGGCCACCACGACGACCATCGAGGGCGTCCCTGCCAAGCCGTACCAACCGGGCGACCTGATCGGGAAGTCCGGCGTGGAGCAGTCCTACGAGGACTACCTGCGCGCCGTGCCGGGCAACCGCACGATCGAGGTCAACGCCAAGGGCGACCTGATCGACGTGGTCAAGCGGGAGGAGCCCAAGGCGGGCGACGACGTGTGGCTGAGCATCGACATCGACCTGCAGGCGCAGGCCGAGCGGTTGCTCAAGGCCAAGATCGAGTCGCTGCGCGGCCGCAACGACCGGACGACCGGCGCCAAGCTCAACGTGCCGCAGGGCTCCGTGGTGATCCAGGAGCCCGGGACCGGACAGATCCTGGCGATGGCCAGCTATCCGGCCTTCGACCCGTCGCTGACCGTCAACGGGATCTCGTCGGACCTCTGGGCCCAGCTCAACGATCCCGTCAACGGGCGCCCGCTCTACAACTGGGCGCTGCAGGGCACCTACGCGCCCGGCTCCACGTTCAAGCCGTTCACGGCCTACGCGGCGATGTCGAGCGGGCTCCTGCCGACGGGCAACGAGAGCTACGTGGACAACGGCGTCTACAAGCTGAAGGCCTGCAAGGGCACCAAGTGCGAGTACCAGAACGCCGGCCGCAAAGACCACGGACGGGTCAACGTGCCCCGTTCGCTGACCGTGAGCTCGGACGTCTACTACTACTGGATCGGTGAGCAGTTCTGGGTGGGACGCGACCGCTTCGGCGCCACGCCCATCCAGGACTCGGCCAAGGCGTTCGGGCTCGGCGAGCGCACCGGCATCAAGCTCCTCGGCGAGAACGCCGGCCGGCTCCCCACGCCCCAGGCGCGCAAGGAGGCCTACGAGGCCAACCCCGAGGCGTTCGCCACGGGCGACTGGTACACGGGCGACAACATCATCACGGCGATCGGCCAGGGCGACGTGCTGGTGACGCCGCTGCAGCTGGCCGACGCCTACGCCACGCTCGCGAACGGCGGCACCCGCTACCGCCCGCAGGTCGTCTCCAAGGTGACCCGGGTCAAGGACCCCGCGCTGCCGCCGGGCCAGGAGGGCAACTACGACGTGGTCACCCAGGTGGAGCCCGAGGCGCTGGGCAAGGTCGACATCACCCCCGACCAGTACAACCAGATCGTGAGCGGCCTGGTCGGCGTGACCCAGAGCGGCGAGGGCACGGCCTCGGCGTCGTGGCGGGCGAGCCCGACGGCGTGGCCGATGGCCGGCAAGACCGGCACGGCCCAGGTGAAGGACCGCGCCGACACCGCCCTGTTCGCCGGTTGGGGCCCGGTCCTGGCCAACGGCGGCCCGCAGTACGCGATCAGCGTGATCGTCCCCGAGGCCGGCTTCGGCGGCGACGTGGCCGCACCCCTGGCCTTCCGCATCCTGCAGCCCGCCAGCACCGGCGAGCTGGTGCCCGCCTGCACGGTGGCGAACCAGGCCGACTGCGACCTGGCCAACCTGGCCGCCGGCAACGCCAGCCAGCGCGACGTCGGCTCCGGGGGCCCGGGATGACGGGGGAGCGGTCATGACCAGGACCTTCACCGGCACGGAACGGTTCCGCCCCCGCGACCTGTCCGCGCCGTGGCGCCACATCGACGTGGCGCTCACCGTGGTGGTGGGCCTCATCGTCGTCATGGGGACGGCGATGGTCTACAGCGCGACCCGCAACATGACGGGCGGCTCGGGCTACATGC
>JAEZAI010000416.1 GCA_023427825.1 Actinomycetes bacterium | reverse complement strand
CTGCAGACGACCGACTCGACCGCAGGGCTGCAGACCGGTGGCGGCGTCGGCGTCTGGGACTACCTGTCGAGCTCGGCCACGAACGCACCCGTGACCTTGCTGGTCGACGACCTCCTGGCCACCACCGTCGCCGGCACGACGCCCCCGGCCAACAATCCGCCGACCGCGTCGTTCACCACGTCGTGCACCAACCTGACGTGCTCGATGAACGCGTCGGGCTCGACCGACACCGACGGGACGATCACGTCGTACGCGTGGTCCTTCGGCGACGGCCAGACCGCCACCGGGTCGACGACGTCGCGGACCTACGCCGCGGCCGGCACCTACACGGTGACGTTGACGGTGACCGACGACGACGGAGCCACGGCGTCGACGACCCGCCAGGTGAGCCCGACCGCGCCGCCGCCGACCAACACGCCGCCCACGGCGTTCTTCACCACGTCGTGCACCGACCTGACGTGCTCGGTGGACGCGTCGGGGTCGACCGACATGGACGGGACGATCACGTCGTACGCGTGGTCGTTCGGTGACGGCCAGACCGCCACCGGGTCGACGACGTCGCGGACCTACGCCGCGGCGGGCACCTACACGGTGACGTTGACGGTGACCGACGATGACGGGGCGACCGCCTCGACGACGCGCCAGGTGAACCCGACCGCACCACCGCCCACCGGCGTGCTCGCCCAGGACGCGTTCGGCCGAACGGCCAGCGGGGGATGGGGGACCGCGGACGTGGGTGGCGCCTGGACCACCGCCAGCTCGGCCACGAGCTTCAGCGTGTCGGGGGGCACCGGCAACGTGTCGATGACCGCCGGGGCCGGTCGCAACGTGTACCTGGCCGGAGCGCTGTCCTCGGCCACGGACATGGTGTTCACGATGAGCACGGACAAGGCCGTCACCGGCGGCGGCGTCTACGTCTCGCCGATCGGCCGTCGGGTCGTCGGAGTCGGCGAGTACCGGGCCAAGGTGCGGATCCTCGCCAACGGCCAGGTGGCGCTGTCGCTGGTGCGGACCAACTCGACCGGTGCGGAGACGACGATCCGCAACGAGGCCACGGTCGCCGGCGTCACCGCGACCGCCGGCACCCAGCTCCGCGTCCGGCTCCAGGTGACCGGCACCAACCCGACGACGGTGCGGGCCAAGGTCTGGGCGGCCTCCGCCGCCGAGCCGGGGGCCTGGTCGGCCAGCGTCACCGACTCGACCTCCGGCATGCAGGTGGCCGGGTCGGTGGGCTTCAACACCTACCTGTCGAGCAGCACGACCAACGCACCGCTGGTCGTCCGATTCGACGACCTGGCCGTCACGCCCGCCGCCTGAGCCCGCTCTGCCCTGCAGGCCTCAGTCCAGGGTGATCCCGAGCTGATCGGCCGCGTACTGCTTCATCCGCTTGTAGTCGACCTTGCCGTTGGGGGCGCGACCGATCGTGTCGATCGTCAGCACGCGCTTGGGCGCCTTGTAGTGGGCGAGATGGCCCTTCACGTGGGTGATCAACGCCGCCTCGTCGACGGTCTGGCCGGCGGCGGGCTCCACGACGGCGGTGATGGCCTCGCCGAACTTCTCGTCGGGCACGCCCACGACCACGGCGTCCGCCACGGACTCCGCCGTCTTCAGCGACTCCTCGACCTCCTCGGGGAAGACCTTCTCGCCGCCGGTGTTGATGCACACCGAACCGCGCCCGAGCAGGTTGATCGTCCCGTCGGCCTCGACCGTGGCGTAGTCGCCGGGCATCGAGTAGCGGACGCCCTCGTAGGTGATGAAGGTGGCCGCCGACTTCTCAGGGTCCTTGTAGTAGGCGATCGGCACGCGACCGGGCACGGCGACCCGGCCCCGCTCGCCTGAGCCCGGTTCGACCGGCTTGCCGTCGTCGCCGAACACCTTGCAGCCCTCGCCGAGCGCGAAGTGCGCCGTCTTCTCGGCGGAGTCGCCGACCGACACGGAGCTGCCCATGCCGATCGCCTCGGACGACGAGAACGTGTCGACGAGCAGCATGCCCGGGTTGTGGCGCAGCAGGTCGGCCTTGGACTGCTCGGACCACATGACGCCGGAGGACGCGATCAGCACCAGGCTCGAGATGTCCCACTTGCCGGGGTTGGCGTCGAGCGCCCGCACCATGGGCTTGGCGAACGCGTCGCCCACGATCGTGAGGGCGCCGACGTGCTCGCGCTCGATCGTCTCGAGCACCTCGTTCCAGCCCAGTGACCGGTCCACGAGCGTGACCACCGAGCCGGCCTGCGTGAGGAAGATGTTGGCGGTGAACCAGCCGGTGCCGTGCATGAGCGGGCAGGCGGGAAGGCCGGCCGGACCGGGCTGGGCGAGGTCGTCCACGATCGCCTGCACGCCGCCGACGGCGTCGGGGTCCTGGGCGAGCTTGGCGTTGCCGGTGGCGCAGGTGACGCCGATGAGGTCGTCCTGGCGCCACATGACGCCCTTGGGCATGCCGGTGGTGCCGCCGGTGTAGATCATGACGACGTCGTCGCCGCTGCGGCCCCACTCGGGCACGACACGGCCGGGCGCGGAGGCGGCCACGGTCTCGTAGTCGTCGGCCCACTCGGGACGCGGGCCGGAGCCGTCGTCCACCCAGACCCAGTGCCGGACCCCGGGCAGGCGGTCCTTCACCGCCGCCACCCGGTCGGCGAACGTGCCGTGGAAGACCACTGCCACCGCATCCGCGTTGTCCCACAGGTACACGAGCTCGTCGTCCAGGTACCGGTAGTTGGTGTTCACCGGGACGAGCCCTGCCTTGAAGGCCGCGTAGCAGCCCTCCATGTACTCAGGGCAGTTGTAGAGGTAGAGCGCCACCTTGTCCTGGTGGACGGCACCGCCCTCGATCAGGTGGTGCGCCAGCCCGTCGGCCCGGGAGTCGAACTCCGTCCAGCTGTAGCGACGGTCGCCCTGCACCTGCGCCTGGGCGTCGGGGAACTTGTCCGCGATCGCCTCCCACAGCTCGGCGAAGTTCCATCCGGCCATCGACGGGCCCCCTTGGGTTCGAGTTCCTGTGCCACCACGTGGCCCGCCGACGGTGGCTCCTCCGTGCGGCGCCGTGGGCCCGAACGGTACCGTCCGCTGGCATGGACTTCGAACTGCCTCCCGAGGACGACCCCCGGCGGGTCGAGGTGCGGGCGTGGCTCGAGGCCAATCCGTCGCCCTCGGGCAGGGAGCTGGCCGAGGCGGGCTACGTGGCGCCCCACTGGCCCCGGCCGTGGGGGCTCGAGGCGGATCCCATCCACCAGCTGATCATCGACGACGAACTCCGGCGGGCGAAGGTGCGGCGGCCGACCAACCCGATCGGCATCGGTTGGGCCGGCCCGACGATCCTGGCCGCCGGCACGGATGAGCAGAAGGAGCGGTACCTGTTCGGCCTGCTCTCGGGCGATGACGTCTGGTGCCAGCTGTTCAGCGAGCCCGGTGCCGGCTCCGACCTGGCGGCCCTCGGCACCCGGGCGGTCCGCGACGGCGACGAGTGGGTGGTGAACGGCCAGAAGATCTGGACCTCGCTCGGGCACCTCTCCCGCTACGGCATCCTCATCGCCCGCACCGACCCCGACGCCCCGAAGCAGCGGGGCATCTCGTACTTCATCTGTCCCATGGACCTGCCGGGCATCGAGATCCGACCGATCGTCGAGATGACCGGGCACCACAACTTCAACGAGGTGTTCCTGACCGACGTGCGCATCCCCCACGAGCTGCTGGTGGGGGAGGTGAACGACGGCTGGCGCCTGGCCAAGGTCACGCTTGCGAACGAGCGCGTGTCGCTGTCGTCGGGCGGTGCGCTGTGGGGCATGGGCCCTGGCGCCGAGGACCTGCTCGACGTGATCCGCTCGAACGGCCGGCTGGACGACGCCGTCGACCGCCAGCGAGCGGCGCAGCTGCACATCGAGTCCGAGATCCTCCGCCTGATCCGTCTGCGGACCGTGACCGCCGCGATCGCCGGCCGCCAGCCGGGCCCCGAGGCGTCGGTCCGCAAGATCCTGGCCGACGAGCACGGGCAGCGGATCATGGAGCTCGCCAAGGACCTGGCCGGCCCCGGCGGCATGCTCGCGGACGTGGGTCCGTTCGGAGGACCGGTCGATCTGTGGCACTACGGGTACCTGTTCGCCCAGGCGCTGACGATCGGCGGCGGCACCGGCGACGTGCAGCGCAACATCGTCGCCGAGCGCGTGCTCGGCCTGCCCCACGACGGCGCCGCGGAGCAGGGGCTCACCAGGGCGGAGACCCGCCGGGTGTCCGCCTGAACGGGCCCGTCCCGTGAGCGGCGGATCTCGGCGCCGGGTCCTCGTCACCGGTGGCGCGGGCAACGTCGCCGGCTGGCTCGCCCGCACGGCTCCCGGCGACGTGGACCTGCACGTGACCGAGCACCGCCGGCCGGTCCCCTCGGACGTGCGATCGGCGGCCGAGGTCCACCGGCTCGACCTGACCGACTCCTCCGCCACCTGCGACCTGCTCCTGGCGGTGCGTCCCGATGTGGTGGTGCACACCGCGTACGTCCAGTCGGACCGGGCGGCGATCGTCGACGCCACCGCGGCCGTGGCCCGGGCGGCCCAGGAGGTCGGCGCGTCGCTCGTCCATCTGTCGACCGACGTGGTGTTCGCCGGCGACCGCCCGCCCTACGCCGAGGACGATCCGGCCGACCCGATCACCGACTACGGCCGGTGGAAGCTGCTGGCCGAGCAGGCGGCGCGGGCTGCGGTGCCCGACGTCTGCACGACCAGGACGTCGCTCGTCGTGTCGACCGATCCGCCGGACCGCGCCACCGCCGCGCTGGTGGACGGGCTCCGTGCCGGTCGGGAGGTGCGGCTGTTCCACGACGAGCTCCGCCAGCCGATCCGGGCCGACGACCTGGCGGCGGAGCTGTGGGCGCTGGTCGCCCTGGACCGGGACGAGCGGGCGGGCGTGTGGCACCTGCCGGGCCCCGAGCACCTGTCCCGGCTGGAGCTGGGGCGGCGCCTGGCCGCCCACCTCGGCCTCGACCCGGCGACGATCGTCGCGGCATCGGCCGCCGACCACGTCCCGGCCCGTCCCCGGGACCCGCGCCTGGTCGGGGAGCGCCGGCGGGCGCTGGGGGTCCGGCTGCGGTCCGTGGACGGGGGAGCGGGTACCGTGTCGCCCGATGGCCAGCACGACTGACACCGACGAGCTGAAGGTCCGCGCCAAGGTGGTCGCCGCCGAGGACCTGCCGGGCGTCCCCAGGGGGACGAGGGGCAGGGTGACCCTCAAGAACGGGTTCCGCTGGATCCGCTACCGGGTG
>JAEZAI010000386.1 GCA_023427825.1 Actinomycetes bacterium | reverse complement strand
GACCAGGTACCCCTCGGTGAACCAGTGCTCGGCGGCGGTGTCGACCTCGGCGGCGATGCACTCGAAGGGCAGCTGCAGGTCCTCGATGCGCCGGGTGGCGCCGAGCAGCACCTCGAGTCCCCGCCGGAGCGAGTCGTTCGTGTGCAGCGACTCCCCCTTGCGGATCATCTGGACCACCGACGGCAGCCGCGACGGCGGCATGACCGAGACGCCCGTGGTCCAGTGCTCCTCGAGCCGCTGGACGCCCTCGATCGTGGGCTCGAGCGCGAAGGCGGCGCCGTTCATGGCGCCCACCGAGCACCCGAGCACCACGTCGGGGACGATGCCGTGCTCGGACAGCGCCCGCAGCATTCCCACCTGCAGCGCGCCCAGGTTGCCGCCGCCCGACAGGACGAAGGC
Organism: Actinomycetes bacterium; assembly: GCA_023427825.1. GTDB lineage: Bacteria > Actinomycetota > Acidimicrobiia > Acidimicrobiales > Microtrichaceae > Dermatobacter. The sequence goes on along the minus strand of JAEZAI010000386.1, from coordinate 5,895 downwards.
GACACGGGGCTTGCGCCGGGTCAGGGACTTGAGCGTGGCCACTCCCCCGAAGGCTAGGGGGTGCCACCGCGCAGCTGGTGGCGAAGGGGCGTCGTCTCAGGTGCTCTGCTCGACGCAGCGCTGCACGTAGCGGGCGAACTCGTCGGGGTGCGACAGGTGCGCACCGTGGCCGGCGCCGGGGATCTCCACGAAGGAGGCGTGGGGCAGGCGCTCGGCGAGCTCCACGGCCGAGGCGCGCCAGCCGTCGTGGCTGGCAGCGCCGGCGCCGACGAGCACCGGCACCTGCACCCGGTCCAGGTCGGGCGAGCCCGTGGGACGCCGGAGGTCGAGCAGTTCGGCGACCAGCTGCTCGCCCTCCGCCAGGCGCAGGTCGCGGTCGGTGGCCCGGAGGCGATCCCAGGTCGCGTCGCCGACGACGAGCCGGTAGAACGCTTCGGCCGCGGCGGGTGGGCCGCCGGACTCGGCGGCGTCCAGCGCCAGGTCCGCGCCGTCGGACCGGTAGGTCGACAGGGTGGGGACGGGCGACTCGAACGCGCCGAGCCCGATGAGGCGCCGTGGGTCGGACTCCGCCGCCCGCATCGCGACCGTGCCGCCGAAGCTGTGGCCGATGACGACGACGGTGTCGGCCTCGGTCCACGCCGCGACGGTCATCAGGTCGGCGGCCTGCTCGTCCAAGGTCGTGGCCACGCCCGCGGACAGCGACGTGGCGTAGCCCCGGCGGTCGTAGGCGCACACGTCCAGCCCGCCGAGCCGGCGCATGGTGCGCCCGAAGCTGGCGGCACGGTCCATGGCGCCGTGCACCAGGACGACGGCCGGCAGCGCGGGGTCGACCGCGTCGGGGCGGCGGCGCAGGACGCCCAGGCCGTCCACGACGTGGCGGCTCAGCGGTGCGGGAGCGTTCAGGGGACCTGGGCGAGCCGCAGCATGTCGGTGGACCGCGACCGCGACCCCACGCCGGCGAGCACGGCGACGGTCTCGCCGGTCTTCACGTAGCCGGCGTCGCGGGCCGAGATGACGAGCTCGTCCATGAGGGCGATCGAGTCGACCGAGTTGGGCGCCCACAGCGGGATCGTGCCCCAGCTGAGCGACAGCTGGCGTTGGGTGCGCTCGTTCGGGCTGAAGCCGATGATCGGCATGGCCGGTCGGAACCGGGCCATCGACCGGACGGTCAGGCCGGACTCGCTGATGCAGATGATGGCGGCGACGCCCATCTCGGTGGCGGCACGCCAGGCTGCGGCGGTCATGGCGTCGGTGAGGCGGTCCTCGGCGCTGTCGCCGACGGCGTGCTTGCGCAGCAGGCGGATGCGACGGGCCCAGGCGTCGTAGTCGAACTCCTGGTCGGCCCGGGCGGCGACGCGGCTCATCGTGGCGACGGCGTTCACCGGGTCCTCCCCGACCGCGCTCTCGGCCGAGAGCATCACGCCGGAGGTGCCGTCGAAGATGGCGTTGGCGACGTCGGACACCTCGGCACGTGTCGGCGACGGCGAGGAGATCATCGACTCGAACATCTGGGTGGCGGTGATGACGGGCTTGCCGCCGCTGATGCAGTCCCGGGTGATCTGCTTCTGCAGGTGCGGGAGCTCCTCGATGCCGAGCTCGGTGCCGAGGTCGCCGCGGGCGATCATGATCGCTCCCGACGCCTCGATGATCCCCTGCAGGTTCTCGACCGCGGCCCGGGTCTCGATCTTGGCGACGATCAGCGGTCCCCGTGGGTGTGGTTCGGTGCCGATCCGGCGGATGTCGTGGGCGGAGCGCACGAAGCTGATGGCCACCATGTCCACGCCCTCGTCGACGAACGCGTCGACGAGGCGGAGGTCCTCGGGGGTCGGCGTCGACATGCTGAGCCGGTCCGACGGGATGTGCAGGCCGGGACGGCCCTGGACGGGGCCGCCGTGCAGGACGGTGGCCTTGGCGGAGTCGCCGTCGATCGACTCGACCCGGAGGACGACGCTGCCGTCGCCGACCGCGAGGCAGTCGCCGGCGTGGACGTCGAGCAACAGGTCGCCGTAGTCGACGCCGAGGACCGCGGTGTCGGAGGTGTCGAGACCGGGGACGAGCGTCAGTGGGCTGCCGGTGTCCAGGCGGACGGGGACGTCGCCGAACGTGCCGAGCCGCACCTTGGGGCCGGGGAGGTCGACGAGCACGCCGACCGGCGCCTGGAGCTCGGCGGCGACGGCGCGCACGGCCCGGTAGCGGGCCATCGCGTCGTCGAGGGTGCCGTGGGCCAGACCGATCCGCGCCACGTCCATGCCGGCCTCGACGAGGCGGCGCAGCACCGGTGGCGAGTCCGATGCCGGTCCGATCGTGGCGATGATCTTGGTACGGCGGGGCATGCCCCCACGCTATGCCCGGCCGGCCGGGATCCGGCACCACCGAACCGCTCGCTTCACGAGGTGTTCACCACCGCGTGTCAGCACCGCGGCCGGCGGCGCCACCCGGCCGCACCGGCCGTTACGAGCGGGGAACCTCGCTCCAGGGGAGGTCCTTGTCCACGCGGACGTCGCCGGGCAGGCCGAGCACCCGCTCCCCGAGGATGTTGCGGAGGACCTCGGAGGTGCCGCCCTCGATGGAGTTCGCCCGGGCCCGCAGGAAGTTCTTGTGCATGTCGTCCGTGAACAGCGCGTGGCGCGGTCGGACCAGCTCGTAGGAGCTGTAGAGCATGCCGTCGGGGCCCATGACGTCCATGGCGAGGGAGTAGATCTTCTTGTTGAGCTCGGCCATGGCCAGCTTGGCGACGGAGCCCTCGGGGCCCGGCGTGCCGGCCTTTCGGTTGGCCGCGGCGCGCAGGTTGGTGAGGCGGTTGACCTCGGCCTGCACCCACAGCTGGGTGACGGCGTCGCGCAGGACCGGGTCGTCGGAGCCGGAGCGCTGCCACTCCTCGACGAGCTGGCCGATCGGCCCGGAGCCCCGGGGCGGGGTGCCGCCGCCGATGGACACCCGCTCGTTCATGAGCGTGGTGATCGACACGCCCCAACCGCGGCCGACCTCGTCCACGCGCATGGTGTCGGGGATGCGGACGTCGGTGAAGTACACCTCGTTGAACTCGGCCTCGCCGGTCATCTGGCGCAGCGGCCGCACCTCCACGCCGGGTGCGTGCATGTCGACGATGAACGCAGTGATGCCGCGGTGCTTCGGCTGGTCGGGGTCGGTCCGGCAGATGACGAGCCCGTAGCTGGAGATGTGGGCGAGGGTGGTCCACACCTTCTGGCCGTTGACGATCCACTCGTCGCCGTCGCGCTCGGCCTTCATGGACAGCGAGGCGACGTCGGACCCGGCGCCGGGCTCGGAGAACAGCTGGCACCAGATGTGCTCGTTGGAGAACAGCGGTCGCAGGAGCTGCTTCTGCTCGGGGGTGCCATGGGTCTCGACGGCGGGCCCGCACATGCCGTAGCCGATGGGGTTCTTGGCGCCGCCGAGCGGGCCCCCCGCCGCCTTGATGCGCTCGGCGACGAGCTTCTGCAGCTTCGGGCTCACGCCCAGGCCGCCGTCGCCCTCGGCGAACTGCACCCAGGCGAGTCCGGCGTCGAACTGCGCCTCCAGGAACTCCTGCTCGGGCGTGTCCGCGGGCGGGTGCTCGGCCAGCAGGCGCTCGACGGCCTCGACGACGCGCTGCTCGTCCGCGTCGACCCCGGTGCTGACCTGCTCGGTGACGGACATCTCGACCCCTTCGTGTACGTCGGTGCGTGGGAGCGGACGGCGGAAGCCTTGACCGCTCGGTCAAGTTACACCCGACGACGACCTCGCCGGCCAGCGGGCTCCCGTGCCGGCTCCTCCGCCGACTGAGGGGCAGGGACCGTCGTGCGGCGGGCCGTCGTCGATCGGGACGGTCGCGGTAGCGTCCGTGCGTGCCCGTGCACCGGACCCTCCCGTACAGCGAGCAGGAGGAACGGCTGGCGGACTCGTGGATCGCCACGATGAACGCACTCAACGTGGTCCTCTACGAGGCGTCGGACGGTCGTGTCGCGGGCCGCATCCCGTCGGGCCTGCCGCTCCTGCTGCTGCGGACGCTCGGCCGGACGACCGGGCGCTGGCGCACGGTGACCGTTGCCTACCTCCGCGACGGCGACAGCTACCTGGTCGTCGGGTCCAAGGGAGGGCTGAGCCGCTCGCCGCAGTGGGTCAGGAACGTGGAAGCGCACGAGGTGGTCCACGTGCAGGTCGGCGCCGACCGGTCCCAGTGCGTCGCGACCCGCTTGGACGACGACGGCGCGGCGGAGGCACTCGAACGGTTCGCCCCGTACTACCGGGCGTTCCGGGAGTACGGCGTGCGGGCGGCCGAGCGGGGGCGGACGATCCCCGTGCTCAGGCTCACGCCGATCGCACCAGCATGAACTCCACGAGGTCCGACACGAAGCGTCGGTGAGGGCTGTCGGGAACATCCGCGAACGCGTCGTCGAAGGCGTCGCCCGCCGCGGCGGCGATGCCCCGGCCGAACTCCTGCGCGTAGGCCAGGCTCCCCGCCCGGTCCATCATCGAGCGCACCTCGCGCACGAGGTCCTCGGTCCGTTCGTCGCGGCGGAGCGAGAGGTACTCGGTGAGCGCCGAGCGGTCCGCTGGATCCGCGTGGCGGACCAGGTGGACGAGCATCAGTGTGCGCTTGCCCTCCCACAGGTCGCCGAGCGGGTCCTTGCCGTGGTCGCCGGGCGCCCCGACCAGGTCGAGCAGGTCGTCGCGGATCTGGAACGCCGCACCCAGCAGGAAGCCGAAGCGGCTGAGCGACTCCAGCGGTGCCGTGCCGCGCGTGGCGATGGTCGCCCCGGCGCGCAACGGGAACATCGTCGTGTACCAGCAGGTCTTGCGGAGGATGAGCTCCAGGTAGTCGTCCTCGGTCAGGACGACGGTCGGGTCCTCCCGCCACGACAGCTCCAGGGCCTGACCGCTGACGGTCGCGCCGGCCATGCGGAACCAGTCGTCGAGCACGCGACGGCGGACCTCGGTGGACAGCAGCTGGTCGTCGTGGAGCGGTCGCAGCGCGACGACGGCGAGCGCGTCCCCGGTGTTCAACGCGGGACCGAGTCCGACGCGGCGATGGAGCGTGGGGTGCCCGCGTCGCAGCCGGCTCCCGTCCTCGATGTCGTCATGGACGAGGAACGCGTTGTGGAGCAGCTCGATGGCCACGGCGCATGACCGGGCGTCCTCCTCGGTGCCACCGTGCGCCTCGCAGGTGGCCATCAGCAGCGCGGGCCGCAGCCCCTTGCCACCGCGCAGCGGGTAGTCCGACAACAAGTCGTCCAGCTGCGAACCCCCGCCAGGGTCCACCAGGTAGGGCGCCATCGCCAGGCCGATCTCCCCCGCCACGCGGAACAGGCGATCGGTGACCGCTGCGGTCATCGGGACCCCGCCGCGGTCACGACGAGCCGCAGGACGAGCGCGGTCTCCTGGGCGCCGGCCGCCAGCACCAGGCCGTGGAAGGTCCCGGGCACGGTGTCCTCCGCGACGTCGATCGCCACCCGCAGCTCGATCCGCTCGCCGTCGTGGAGCGACTCGATGGTCACGGGTTCCACCCGGACCGAGGCGACGGATGCGCCACCGTTCGACGGCCCGAGGACGTGCCAGGTGATCGGACCCACGGGGTCGCCCAGGTGGTGCAACCACGCCTCGGCCTGACCGCTGCCGCCGACCGGCGCCCGCACCTCGATCACCGCGGCGCCGCGCTCGGCCCCGTCGGTGGTCGCCCAGGTCGCCACGTGCGGCCGGCGCAGCGCGGCGTCCGCGAGGTCGAGCGAGCTCTCGACGACGCGGCGCGTCAGGTCCATCGCCGCGTCGAGGGAGCGCACCGCCTCCAGACGGAGGTCCCGGAACGGGTCCCGCTCCCCCTCCGGGTCGTCGGTGCGCCTGTGACTCTCGCCGCGCTCGTCCGCGTCGCTGTCGCCCGCGCCGCGCTCGCCTGCGTCG
>JAEZAI010000381.1 GCA_023427825.1 Actinomycetes bacterium | reverse complement strand
CGGGAGGGCACCGCCATCCAGATGAGCGGCAGCCTGACGGACGCCGCGTCGCGCCTGCTCCGGCTCGGCCGGGACGACCGGCGGATCATGCTCGTCACCGCGATCGCCGGTGGCTTCGGTTCGGTGTTCGGCGTGCCGCTCGCGGGAGCCGTGTTCGCGCTCGAGGTCCAGTCCGTGGGCCGGCTCCGCTACGAGGCGCTGGTGCCCTGCCTGACCGCGTCGGTGGCGGGCGACCTGGTCGTCGAGGGTCTCGGGGTCCACCACACCCTGACCCCGCACCTGGGCCAGGTGGACCTGTCGGTCGGTCTGCTGCTCAAGGTGGCCGTGGCCGGCATCTGCTTCGGGCTGGTCAGCGTGGCGTTCAGCGTGGGCGACCACTGGGTGAAGCGGGCCTTCGCCCGCTGGATCGCGTGGCCCCCGGCGCGGCCGCTCCTGGGCGGCGTGCTCGTGATCGCACTGACCCTGGCGGTGGGCGACCGCCTCTACAACGGGCTGTCCGAGGGCCTCGTCGAGCTCAGCCTCCTCGGGGGCAGCGTCCCCACGTGGGCCTTCGCGCTGAAGCTCGTGTTCACGGTCGTGACCCTCGGCTCGGGGTTCGTCGGCGGCGAGGTCACGCCGCTGTTCGTGATCGGTGCCACGCTCGGTGCCACGCTGGCGGCACCGCTCGGCGTGCCGCCCGAGCTGCTCGCCTCGCTGGGCTTCGTGGCGGTGTTCGCCGGGGCGTCGAACACGCCGCTGGCCTGCACGATCATGGGGGTGGAGCTCTTCGGCGCCGGGGCCGTGCCGTACTTCGCCGTGGCGTGCGTCATGAGCTACGTGTTCTCGGCCCACCAGGGGATCTACCGCACGCAGCGCTCCACCGGCCCCAAGGTGCCGGGCTGGCAGTGGGCCTGGTGGGGCGGCCGCGGCTCGGAGGGCTCGCCGCCGTGATCGGCGCGCCGGGACCCGGGGCCGGTGGCGACCGACGCGGCCCTACGCTCTCGGCGATGTCGCTCGAGAACCGCCGCACGGACTACGACTGGGGCACGCTGCTCGAGGCGGACGCGTCCGCCGATCCCTACGAGCAGTTCGACCGGTGGCTCGCGGACGCCGAGGCGGCCGGCGAGCCGGAGTTCAACTCCATGGCGCTGGCCACCGTGGCCGACGGACGACCCACGGTCCGCAACGTGCTCCTCCGCGGCGTCGACGCCGACGGGCACCTGCAGTTCTTCACCAACCGGGACAGCCGCAAGGGCCTCGAGCTGGCGGCAGAGCCCCACGTCGGCCTGCTGTTCAGCTGGCTCGCGATGCACCGCCAGGTCCGCATCGACGGCACCGTGACCACCGCCCCCGACGAGGTCAGCGACGCCTACTTCGCCTCGCGGCCGCGGGACAGCCGGATCGGTGCGTGGGCGAGCGCCCAGTCGACGGTCCTCGCCGACCGGGCGGAGCTCGAGGCTCGCGTCGCGGAGGCGACCGCCCGCTTCGGCGACGGCGACATCCCCCGGCCCCCCAACTGGGGCGGCTACCTGGTCACGCCCGACGCCTTCGAGTTCTGGCAGGGCCGGCCGAGCCGGCTGCACGACCGGCTCCGCTACCGCCGTGACCCGACCGGCGGATGGCTCCGCGAGCGCCTGTCCCCCTGAGCGCCTGTCCCCTGAGCGCCTGTCCCGTGAGCGCGCGAGGCCGGGCCGTGCGGCGCGGGTTCAGACGACGAGCGTCCGGCGCTCGCCGTCGGCACCCTTGACCGAGGCGCCGGTCGGCCAGATGTGGTCGGAGCGCTCCGGCACGTGGATCTGGACGCCGGTGAAGACCGCCACGTCCATGTCCTTCCAGGCCTCGAGCGAGTCCAGCTCCGTCCACATCTCGGCCTCGACGGCCAGCGCGGCTCGATGCGTCAGCTCGATGATCTCCAACGGCATGGCGCCGGTCTCGTCCTGGACGAACCGCAGCAGTCGCTGGGCCTCGTGGTCGTCGAGCCCCGATGGGAGCGTGTCCTCCTCGCCGCGCTTGACCACGTCGAGCAGCGAGACGAGCGCGCCGCAGGTGGCGGTGGGGTGGTCCTGGTGGCGGCGCAGGCTCTGGCCGACCCCGCCCTCGCGGTCCATCCCGATGTGGGGCATCCCGAACACGAGCAGGTGGCCGCGGCCCGTGGTGTCGGGCACGTGGGACAGGCACGCCCGCCAGCCGGTCCGGCCGAGCGAGGGCAGCCCGCCCAGGCCGCCGAGCGAGAACGGGCGGTGCCAGCGCTCCGCCACCTGGTCGATCATGTGCTGGGTCAGCTCGTCGCGGCAGATCGAGACAGCGGCGAACGTCCCCTCGGGACGGAAGTCGTAGGGGTCGAGCGCGGTTGCCACCCGATCCAGGTAGGTGCCGACGGGGAGGGCGTCGGGGAAGGTGGACCGGAGACGGGACAGCACGGGCACGGCGCCCAGGTTATTCCGGCTCGCCGGGTGCATCCGCCGGGCCGCTCCGGCGGACCAGGGCGATGGCGACCGCGGCGCCGATGATGATCGCCGCGGCGGCGGCCAGGCGTCCGCCGCCCACGTCCTCGACCCAGTTCTGCAACCAGCTCTGGACGTCCCGGGTCCAGTCGACGACCGGGGAGGAGGCGCCCGAGCCGAGCTCGCGGATCTCGACCCACGCGTAGT